>JAFEES010000460.1 GCA_018240995.1 Pseudomonadota bacterium
CAGGCGGGGATCCAGTGCCCTTTGGCGACGTTTCTGGATTCCCGCCTGCGCGGGAGTGACGGTTTGCCCCGCCACCGGCAGGCTGCGCCGCTTTGCCGACACGGCAAGGCAGGCTTGCACATTTGGTGTTGGTAAGAAAGCGGGCGCCTGCCTAAGATGCCCTCATTGAAACTCAATGAGCAGGAGCGCTGGACATGCGGAGCAAATGGATGTGGGCGGTGGGCTTGTGCCTCACCTGGGCGCTGGGCGCGCAGGCGCAGGGCTGGCCCGAAAGGCCGGTGCGCGTGGTGGTGCCGTTCCCGGCCAGCGGCGCCACCGACCTGGTGGCGCGCGTCATCGCCAAACAGGTGTCGCAAAACCTGGGACAGCAGTTCGTGGTGGACAACAAGCCCGGTGCCGGCGGCACCATAGGTGCGCTTGAGGCCGCCAAGGCCGCGCCCGACGGCTACACCCTGCTGCTCACGACCAGCAGCACGCACGCCATCTCGCCGCACCTGATGCCGCGCCTGGCCTATGACGCACGCAAGGACTTCACCCCCGTGGCGCATCTGGCGGACGCGGCCAGCATCCTGCTGGTCACGCCCGCGCTGCCCGTGAAGTCGGTGCCCGAGCTCATCGCCTACGCCAAGGCGCACCCGCGCGAGCTCAACTACGCGAGCAGCGGCAACGGCACCATCGTGCACCTGAACACCGCCGCCTTCGCCGCCCAGGCCGGCATAGAGATGACCCATGTGCCCTACAAGGGCACGGCCCAGTCCATCACCGACCTGGCCGCGGGCCAGGTGCAGGTTTTGTTCGACTCCATCCCCACCGGCCTGCCGCATGTAAAAAGCGGGCGCCTGCGTGCCCTGGCCGTGACCGGCGACAAACGCAGCGCGCTGGCGCCCGAGCTGCCCACGTTGGCCGAATCCGGCCTGCCCGGCTATTCGTCCGTGACCTGGTTCGGCCTATACCTGCCCGCCGGCGCGCCGCCGGCCCTGGTCGAGCGCATCAACCAGGCCTTCACCAAGGCCGTGCAGGCGCCCGAGGTAGCGGCCAGCCTGGTCAAGCTGGGCGTCGAGCCGGCCGCGGCCAGCACGCCGGCGCAGTTTGGCGCCATGGTGGCCGCCGACAGCGCCCGCTGGGCGGCCGTGATCCGTCAGCACAAGATCTCCCTGGAGTAAGCACCATGCACAACGCACAGAACCTGGACTGGTCCCTGCCCTATGCCTCGCAGCGCAGCGCGGTCATGGGGCGCAACATCGTCTCCACCTCGCAGCCGCTGGCGGCGCAGGCCGGTTTGCGCATGCTGCTGGCCGGCGGCAACGCGGTGGACGCGGCGCTGGCCGCGGCCATGGCGCTCACGGTGGTCGAGCCATCGGGCTGCGGCCTGGGCGGCGACGCCTTTGCCATCTGCTGGGACGGCCAGCAGCTGCATGGCCTGAACGCCTCGGGCCGCTCGCCCGCGGCCTGGACGCCGGAGTATTTTGCGCGCCTGGGCGGCATTCCGGAAAAGGGCTGGAACGCCGTCACCGTGCCCGGCGTGGTCTCGGGCTGGGTGGCGCTGTCCAGGCGCCTGGGCCGGCTGCCATTCGCGCAGCTGGCGCAGCCGGCGATCGACTATGCCCGCCAGGGCTTTCCGGTGTCACCCACCATCGCGCGCCTATGGCAGCTGGGCGTGAACAAGCTTGGCGACCAACCCGGCTTTGCCGAATGCTTCATGCCCCAGGGCCGGCCGCTGCGCGCCGGCGAGATTTTTCGCAACGAGGCCCAGGCACGCACGCTGGAGCTGATCGCCGCCACCGAGGGCGAGGCCTTCT
>JAFEES010000461.1 GCA_018240995.1 Pseudomonadota bacterium
GCCCCTCTCCCGCGAGGGGAGAGGGGAGGAGGGCCCAGCGCCGCGACTTGTGTAGCTACCCATGCCCAGAGGGGGAAGGAGTCTGGAACAGCTTGCCAACCAGGCGCGGCAACAGGGCTGAGCGGGGCTGCGCAACCATTGGTTGCACCAGCGACAGCCGGTTCACCTTCGGCAGTCAACGCCGCTGGCTGCGCCGCGTTGGACAGGCAACCAGCGATGCGGCGGGCGCGATGGCCGATGGCCGATGTCCGGCGGCCGACGCTGCCGCCCGCCCGTCCCGCCCCCGAAGGAGGGTGTGCCATGTCTTTTCCATCACTCCCGCCGGCCGCTGTCGCCGGCCGCCGCTGGTTCCATGGCGGCCTGCAATGCACGGCGCTGGGCCTGTCCGCCGCGCTGCTGCTGTCGGCATGCAACGAAACCACCAACAGCGCCACCGAGCCGGGGGTGGCGTTGCAGCCGGCGCAGCCGCAGCCCGTGGCCTACCAGCCGCCCCAGGCCGAGGTGCTCTACCGCATGGTGGCGCCCATTGCCCTGTACCCCGACAAGCTGGTGGCGCAAGTCCTGGCGGCCTCGACCTACCCCGACCAGGTCGGCGCCGCCGAGACCTGGCTGGCGCAGAACCCGGGGCTCAAGGGCGCAGACCAGGCCCGCACCGTGAATGAGCAGCCCTGGGATCCGTCCGTCAAGTCGCTGACGCAGTTCCCGAACGTGCTGGAGCAGATGGCCGCCAACCTGCCTTGGACCACGGCCCTGGGCAAGGCCTACTACCACGACCCGGCCGATGTGATGAACGCCATCCAGGTCATGCGCGGACGGGCCTACCGCGCCGGAACCCTGAAAGACTCCGACCGCATGCGGGTCAGCGTGGCGGCGCAGCCGGCCGCGCAGGCCTATGCGCCGGCGCCCGGCCTCGCCGCCACCATGCCGTTGCCGGTGCCGGTGATACAGGCCCCGCCGCAGTTCATAGAAATCGCGCCCGCCGTGGTCGATACCGTCTACGTGCCGCAATACGACCCGGCCCTGGCCTATGGCGCGCCGCTGCCGGTCTACGGCGGTTACAGCTATGCCGTGGCGCCGCCCATGGTGGTGGGGCTGGTCGGCTTCGGCGCGGGGGTCTTGCTGGCCGAACCGGCCTGGCGCCGGCCCTGGGGCTGGCATGCCTGGGGCATGCACTGGGGTGAGCCCGACCGCCGCTGGCATGCCGGCGAGCCGCCCCCGCCGCCCATGGCCCGGCCGGCCGTGGTCTACAACAACACCACCTACATCTCGCACTCGACCACGGTGGTGAACAACCAGGTCAACATCGGCCGGCCAGGGCCTGCGCCCGTGCTGAATGCCAATGCACAGGCCATGCCGCCCGGCCCCCACCCCGCCATGATGGGCGCCGCAGCCGGGGCCGCGGATGCCGCCGTGGGTGCGGCCGCGCTGGCGCTGCGCCCGCCGCTGCCGGGGCCTGCAGGCCCGCAGGGTGGCACCGGCCTGCAGTTGCGCCAGCCGCCGGCAGCCATGCCACTGCACGCCGACCGCATGCCGCCAGCAGGCCCGGGCCGGAACCCGGCCCAAGGCACGCCGCAGCTCCCAGGCCTGGCCTTTGGGCAGCGCCCTGGCGCCATGCCGGGACAGGGGCACCCGCCCATGGCGGCCCTGCCTGCGCGGCCACCGGCAATGACTGCCATGCCTGCGCAGCAGGGCCGGTTCGCGCCCGCCCCCGGCCCGCAGGGCGCCCAGGCCATGCATGGCCCGGCGCCACGGATGCTGGCGCAGGAGCAGCAGCGCATGCGGGCACAGGCAC
>JAFEES010000462.1 GCA_018240995.1 Pseudomonadota bacterium
CTGGGGTTGCCTGTTCAGATCGTTGATGGCCCCGGCTTCTTCTACGCCGACGAGTTATTCGTCAGTGAAGGCCGCGAAGGTAGCTCCAAGGTTCACATCGCTTTCCAGGCTTCAGATCATGACTGTGTTGTCCGATTCCACCGTGCTGCGCTCGAAGCGGGAGGCATCGACAATGGTGCACCAGGTGAGCGGCGATACCACCCCGGTTATTACGCTGCCTATGTCTTCGACCCCGACGGAAACAACGTTGAGGCAGTATTTCACGGACCTGTTGACCGTTCCGCCGATGCGGTGACCCTCACTCCTGTTAGTCAGCCGCTTGGAGCCAACAATGGGTGATGCCGTTTCCCGCCTGAAGCGCCCAGTCTATCCAATGCCTGAGTTTGTCAGCGAGGCGCTGAAGGCAGCAAAATTGGAATCAGCCTACGCCTCTCGCCCACCGTATCAGCGCAACGACTATATCGGGTGGATTACCAGAGCCAAATTGCCCACAACACAGCAAAAGCGCCTATCGCAGATGCTTGATGAACTCGCTCGGGGCGATGTCTATATGAAAATGGCTTACCGAGGTAAGGCTACACCGTGATGCCCAACCCATCGGTCAACCGGACCGCCCGCAAGCTGCGCTTGCGGGTTCCCTCCGCGCTTCGCGCTCCGGCGGCCGGTTACCTCAAACGTTAGGCAAAGGAGGCGACATGGACCTACCAAAGGAATTCTTGCGTCAGTACATTTTCGTAGTTGCAGTCAACGCCGGAATGATGGACGAGCAGCTCGCGGCCAAAATCAAAGCATATGACCGTGAGACTTTTTCCAGCATTCTTGGCCTCAGAGAAAAGGAGCTTGAGGAGCGCTCGCATGATCCTGAGCAATTCTTTGATTCGTCCTACTACAAAGAAAGCGCAGCAAGTGTTCGTCACATCGCAAACAATTTGGCAAGCATTCTAGGCAAGCAATCATGATTAAGTTCGACACACCAAAGAAGCGCCTCTGGTTTGCAATTGCGTGCCTCTGGTTCATAGGCTGGACAACCGCCCATACTCTCAGCGCAATGACACCTGCTGGCTTCAAACCAGTTGGCTGGTTTCTCTTTGGAGTTGCTCCAATATTCTTAGTTTGGGGCGCTATTTCAGGCATATCTCGCCTGGCACGTTGGGTAAAGTCGGGGACATAGCTTTGCCTAACAATTCATTCAAGCCGACGCCGCTTCGCGGCGCGGCTTAATTCAGGCGTTAGACGGCCCCGGTACCATCCTGCCCCCTCGCCACCTGGAAACACCGATGAATCCTTCAAACGCAAGTCGTACGGCCCTGGCTGCATCGTTGATGCGAGCTGTGCATTCGCGCACCGACCCTGTCCCGTTGCTTGATGACGTGTGGGGAGATCGCCTTGTTCCAGAATCGGTTCGCGCCGCGGCTCGCCAAGCAGTACTGGATCGAATGGATCCGGACGCGCGCGCCAACGCACTGGCGTCGCCCGAATCGGTGCTGGACCGCGCACTTCGTACGAACGCGGCCTACGCAGATGTCATCATTCGAGCGCGCTATACGGAAGATGCGTTGCAGGCTGCAGTAGCGCGGGGTATCGACCAGTACGTCATCATCGGCGCCGGCTTCGACAGCTTTGCGTGCCGTCGGCCCGCCTACGCTACAAAACTGAGAATCTTCGAAGTCGATCATCCCGCAACGCAGACTCTGAAGCGCCAGCGCCTCATGGAGTGTGGTGTCCCCGAGTCGGACTTGTTGCACTTGATTGCAGCCGACCT
>JAFEES010000463.1 GCA_018240995.1 Pseudomonadota bacterium
AGCTATTGGGCAAAAAGACGGTGAAAAATGGGCCGCTGCGGTCGATTTGCAGCCGACGATTTCCAAGTCCGACAGCCTCCTAGTCATGCATTTTTATAACCGGTGCCGGCGGCTGCGGCATTGTCGCCGTCGCAGCGCGCCAAAAGACAAAGGCCATGCCGGTTGGGGCATGGCCTTTGCGAAGGAAGCGGCTGGGGCGCGATCAGCTGAAGAAGCTCTTCAGGCGGTCGGTCCAGCTCTCGGTGCTGGGCGAATGCTTGGCGCCGCCTTTTTTGAGCGACTCGTCCAGCTCCTTGAGCAGCTTGCGCTGATGCTCGGTGAGCTTGACCGGCGTCTCGACGACGATGTGGCAGTACAGGTCGCCCGGGTAGCTGGCGCGCACGCCCTTGATGCCCTTGCCGCGCAGGCGGAACTGCTTGCCGGCCTGCGTGCCCTCGGGGATGTCGATGGCGGCCTTGCCGGCCAGCGTGGGCACCTCGATCTCGCCGCCGAGCGCGGCGGTGATGAAGCTCACCGGCACCTGGCAGTGCAGGTCGTCGCCGTCGCGCTCGAAGATGTCGTGCTTCTTCACACGGATCTCGATGTACAGGTCGCCCGGCGGGCCGCCGTTGGTGCCCGGCTCGCCGTTGCCGGTGGAGCGTATGCGCATGCCGTCGTCGATGCCGGCGGGGATCTTTACCTCCAGCGTCTTTTGCTTCTTGATCTTGCCCTGGCCGTGGCAGCTGGTGCAGGGCTCGGGAATGATCTTGCCCGTGCCGCGGCAATGCGGGCAGGTCTGCTGCACGCTGAAGAAGCCCTGGCGCATCTGCACCGCGCCTGCCCCGTTGCAGGTGCCGCAGGTCTTGGCCTGGGTGCCGGGCTTGGCGCCGCTGCCGTGGCAGGTGTCGCAGCCTTCCCAGCTGGGAATGCGGATCTGCGCGTCCTTGCCGTGGGCGGCTTCTTCGAGCGTGACGTCCATGGCGTAGGACAGGTCGTTGCCGCGATACACCTGGCGCCCGCCGCCGCGCCCGCCGCGCTGGCCGCCGAACATGTCGCCAAAGATGTCGCCAAAGGCCTCGGCGAAGCCGCCAAAGCCCTCGGTGCCGCCCATGCCGCCGCGGTTCGGGTCGACGCCGGCGTGGCCGTACTGGTCGTAGGCGGCACGCTTTTGCCCGTCGGAGAGCATCTCGTAGGCCTCCTTGGCCTCCTTGAATTTCTCCTCAGCGTTCTTGGCCGCGTCACCCTGGTTGCGATCCGGGTGGTGCTTCATGGCCAGCTTGCGATAGGCCTTCTTGATGTCGTCCTCGCTGGCGTTCTTGGGAACGCCCAGGACTTCGTAATAGTCTCGTTTCGACATGGTTGGATTCGCCTGCTTGGAAGAGGAACGCCGCGCGGGCTCTCCTTGGGGGAGGCCGGCGCGGCGGTGTGTTTCAGCGCAAGCGCTGGGTGATCACTTCTTCACTTCTTTCACTTCGGCATCGACCACGTTGTCGTCCTGCGCTGCCGCGCCGGCCGACGCGCCCGCTGCGGCCTGCGCGGCGGCTTCGGCGCCTGCGCCCTGGGCTGCCTGGGCGTCGGCGTACATCTTCTCGCCGAGCTTCTGGCTGACGGTCATCAGGGCGGTGGTCTTTTCCTCGATGGCGGCCTTGTCCTCGCCCTTGAGGGCGGCTTCCAGCTCCTTCACCGCGGCCTCGATCTTTTCCTTCTCGCCGGCGTCAAGCTTGTCGCCATGCTCGGCCAGGCTCTTGTGCACGGTGTGCACGGCGGCCTCACCCTGGTTG
>JAFEES010000464.1 GCA_018240995.1 Pseudomonadota bacterium
GGCATAAGGCGGCGTGGCAGCATGGTTCTTGACCTTACCCCCGAACAGCACCGCCTGCGCCTGCAGGTGCGCGACTATTTCAACGCCCTGATGACGCCCGAGCAGCGCGTGCGCATGCGCGGCGCCGAAAGCGGCGACGAGTTCCGCCAGCTGGTGCGCCAGATGGGCAAGGACGGCTGGCTGGCCGTGGGCTGGCCCAAGGAATACGGCGGCCAGGGCCTGTCGGCCACCGAGCAGCTGATTTTTTTTGAAGAGGCCAACATCGCCGGCGCGCCCCTGCCCTTTGTCACCATCAGCACCGTCGGCCCGGCGCTGATGGCGCATGGCTCGGCGCAGCAAAAGGCCGAATTCCTGCCCGGCATCGCCGCGGGCGAGACGCTGTTTGCCATCGGTTACTCCGAGCCCCAGGCGGGCTCGGACCTGGCCACGCTCAAGACCCAGGCGCGCCTGGAGGGCGACCTGCAATCCGGGCACTTCGTGGTCAACGGCAACAAACTGTGGACGTCCAGCGTCGAGTCGGCCGACCACATCTGGCTGGCCGTGCGCTCCAGCCCGGATCTGCCGCGCCACAAGGGCATCTCCATACTGATTGCCGACACCGCGGCCAAGGGCTTCTCGCACACGCTGATCGAGACCGTGGGCAACTTCACGGCGGCCACCTACTACGACAACGTCGAAGTGCCGGCCAGCCGCCTGGTGGGCGAGCTGCACGGCGGCTGGAAGCTCATCACCGCCCAGCTCAACCACGAGCGCCTGGGCCTGGGCTCCTGGTCGGACAAGGTCTTTGGGCCGTTTGCCAAGGTGCTGCTGTGGGCCAAGGCGCGCGACGAGCAGGGCCGCCGCGCCATCGACCAGGCCTGGGTGCGCCGCTCTCTGGCGGACTGCTACCGGCGCCTGGAGGCCATGCGCATCACCAACTTCCGCATTGCCGCCGACCTGGAAGCCGGCGGCATGGACGTGGCGCTGGCCTCGACCACCAAGGTCTATGGCACCGAGAACGTGCTGGAGATCTTGCGTGCGCTGATGGACATCGTCGGCGCCAGCGCGCTGGTGCGCGCCGGCTCCAGCGCCGCCTTGCTGCTGGGCGAGCTGGAATACGAGATCCGCGCCAACACCATCAACACCTTTGGCGGCGGCACCAACGAGATCCAGCGCGAGCTGATCGCCCAGTTTGGCCTGGGCCTGCCGCGCCCGGTGCGCTGAAGCCAACCACCCACAAGACGACCCCAGGGGATCCGATGAACCACGCCGTCCGACCCGTGCCGCGCGAAGTCACGCAGGCCAAGCTGGATCTGCGCAGCCAGGCCAGCGCCAGGTACCGCGCCTCCATGCCCTACACCATCGTGGACCGGCTGCAGGAGCAGGCCGAGCGCTTTGCCGACCGGCCCCTGCTGGTCTATGGCCAGGAGCGCCACAGCTACCACGAGGCCAACCGCCGCATCAACCAGGTGGCCCATGCCGCCCATGCGCTGGGCGTGCGCCGGGGCGACGTGGTGGCCCTGGCCATGGAAAACCGGCCGGCATTCTTCTTCGCCTGGTGGGGGCTGACCAAGGTTGGCGCCAAGGTGGCCTTTCTCAACACCTATGTGACAGGCAAGCCGCTGGCCCACGCCCTCACGGCCACCGGCGCCAGCCGCGTGGTGGTGGGCGAGGAATGCCTGAAGAACTTCGAGCACAGCCACGCCGAGCTGCCCGCCGGCGTGGACTACTGGCTCTGGCCCGACGCCGAGAAC
>JAFEES010000465.1 GCA_018240995.1 Pseudomonadota bacterium
GAGGCCGGCCGAGCGTGCGCATGTGCTTCGCTTGCTATTTGGCTTCATGCGTGAGGGCTTGTGCGTGGCCTCCCGCTACCTGGACCGCACGGAGCTGGACCAGCTTCGCACCGTGAGCTTTGCCAACCTGTGCGAACCCTGGGGCTTTACGGAAGACGAGCGGCCGGTACCCGCCAAGTGGTTCGTCACCAGTCGCCCAAAGGACGACAACAGTGCACGAATCAAGCGGCAGAAGTTGGAGGAGTACCTGGTCATCGGCTCCAGTCGCTCCCGCCTCGGCAAAGAACTCAAAAAGGGCAGCACCTGGGGTGGCGGCAACCCTTATTACAAAGAAATCAAGGATGCCACCTACGGTGATGTGGTGTGGGCCCTACTGAAAGCCGCCGAAAGTTACGGCCTGGTGCGGAAGGAGGAGACCGACTTTGGCTTGACCGGCTGGCAGCTCAACGGAAGCGCAATGCTGTGGCAGTTGGGGAATGGCAGCGCAAGCAGCCAAGCTCATGAGAACGCGTTCTTCCGCAACCTGTACCGAAACATTGCCAAGCTGTTGAGCGAACCGGCACACCGCCTGTTCGATTTCGAGGCCCGTGAACACACGGCTCAGGTCGAGCAAGACGACCGCATGGAGCGTGAAGCCCGTTTCCGTTTCACCGACAAAGACCGGGACGAATGGCGTGATAAGCACGGCCACGACCTTGACTGGCTCCCAGTGCTGTTCTGTTCGCCCACCATGGAGCTGGGCGTGGATATTTCCTCGCTCAACACCGTGTACATGCGCAACGTGCCGCCCACGCCAGCCAATTACGCCCAGCGCAGTGGCCGGGCAGGTCGGGCGGGGCAACCGGCATTGGTCATCACGTACTGCGCCAGTCAGTCCCCACACGACCAGTACTACTTCCGCGACCCGGTGCGCATGGTGCACGGTCAGGTCAATGCACCAACGCTGGACTTGGCTAATCGCGAATTGGTCCAAAGCCACCTTCAGGCCATTTGGCTGGCCGAGACGGGCAAGAAGCTGGGGAACAGCATTCGAGACCTGCTCGACATGGAAAAGCCGCAGGACTTGCCGCTCACAACGGACTTGTCAGACGAACTGTCCAAGCCTGCCGCCCAACGCAAAGCGCATGAGCGTGGGTTGGCTGTGCTGGGCATGCTCAAAGACGAGCTCACGCCCGAGCGAGCTCCCTGGTTCACGCCGACCTGGCCAGAATCTGTGTTCCAAAGGGCGTTCAAAGAATTCGATGGTGCTTTGAACCGCTGGCGTGACCTCTACCAGGCCACGGCACAGGCCATCGAGCTCAACTACAAGAAAGAAAACAACCCCGCCGCCAGCGAACGCGAACGCCGAGAGGCCCAGCAGCGCCACAACGAGGCACGCAAGCAGCGAGACCTGCTGTTAGCCGGCGACAGCGCCTTCAACAGCGACTTCTACACCTACCGCTACTTGGCAAGTCAGGGCTTCCTGCCCGGCTACAACTTCCCGCGCCTACCGCTGATGGCGTACATCCCGGCCCGCCGCGGCAATATCGGGCGAGAGAGCTTCCTGTCGCGCCCTCGCTTCCTCGCCTTGAGCGAATTTGGACCCTACAGCCTCATCTATCACGAAGGCAGTCAGTACCGGGTGACCAAAGCGCTGCTGACCATTGGTGGACAAGACCAGGTAGCCGACGGTGCCAAACTGCCCACCGAAGTAGCGCGCCTGTGCCCCATGTGTGGCTACGGCCACTTC
>JAFEES010000466.1 GCA_018240995.1 Pseudomonadota bacterium
CGGCGTCGGGGAACCGCTGTCGAACGCATCAAACGCGATCTCATCCACTCGACTGCAACTGCCATCGCCGAGCCGCGCCAAGCCGGACCGCAGCGCTTCCAGCAGATAGTGGGCCCGCGATTCCGAAAGCCTGCCGCGCTCCCACGACAGCTCGAGACGGATGCGATCCCCAGGCACGACGACCAGCGTCGCCGGATAATGTGAGCGCTGGCGGCAGCGCATGTCCCTGAGTTCCACAGTCGGCACCATCGCGGCGAAGGCACAATCGACCGGGAAGTTCTCGATGAGCAGGACATGGTTGAACAGCGAATCGGGCGCAACGACGCCAGCGCAGCGCTGGATGTCGCCCAGCGGGAGCTGCACATGGGCACGTCGCGCGAGCGCCGCCTGCTGCACCTCGTGCATCAGTTCCGAAGGCGAAGCCGATCCGCGCACGCGCACGCGAACCGGGACGGTGGTGACAAACAAGCCGATCGCGCGCTCCGCATGCGCGAGATGTTCCCGGCCCGAGAGGGTCAGCCCGAAGATCACCTCCGAAGAACGCGAGTGGCGTGCGAGCACCAGCGCCCATGCTGCCTGAAAGTAGCTGGCGAAGGTCACACCGGCACGCTGCGCCAACTCCACGATGTGGGACGACTCGGCCTCCCCCAAGATCAGTTCGGCTTCGTCGTGCGCGCTGGACAGGTCACCTGGGTCGCCGATCGGCCCGAGCCGCAGCGGATCGCCCGGTATCGCGCCTGCCAGCACCTTCGTCCAAAACGCGTGAGCCGCGGGAGACGCCGGCAACGGCAGGTCCAGCAGCGTGGTTGAACCCGGTGCCGCAGCGTCGGATGTGCCGTCAGCGTACACGCGAAGCATCTCCTCGAGCAGGATAGCGACGCTCCAGCCGTCCACAATGAGGTGGTGGAACGTCCAGACGACTTCCCAGTCGTCGTCGCCGAGCCACAGAACGGACATCCTCGCCAGCGGCGGCTGTTCGAGGTCGAACGAACGGCTGCGATCTTCCGCGGCATAGGCGTTTGCCGCCGCATGCGGCGACGGCCATGCGGCGCGCAGGTCAAGGATCGCTGCATCCGCGCTCAGCTCTCGCCCGACGACACGCAGCGTCGCCGCGCCCGCCGACACAAAGCCGGTACGGAAGACCGCCTCGCGACGCACCGTGCATCGCCAGGCTTCGCGCCAGCGTTCGGGCTCGAACTTCCCGCGCAGTCGAAACCTCATCTGGTTCTCGTACACGCCGGTCCCGGCTGCGGCTCGTACATGGAACAGCATCCCGGCCTGCATGGGATTGAGCGACTGCACTTCGGCTACATCGCGGCTCGCCGCGGCGGCGACGATGGACCCGGTGTCCAAGGAAGCCGGCACCATACCAAGGCGGAAGGGCAGACATCGATCGATGGCCTCGATCTGCGCACGTAATTGCGCGACAAGTGCCGCCGCCAGTGTCCCAGCATCTCCCAGCAGCGAGCGAGCCGTGCATTGAAGACGTAACTGCAGGTAGTCATCGGAATCGATCCAAGCGTCAACGGCGGCATGATACGGCGCATCGACGTCGGCTGGCGGCCAGGCCCCCCCGAAATCCAGCAGCCCACGGATGAGCCATTCATCTGGTGCGACCATCTGCATCCGCCCCAGATAATTCAGCACGACGGGGGCACGCCATGCGGCCAGACGGCTACGCACCTCATCGTCCTCGTGATAAGCGGCGAGGAGGCGAAAACCGAGCC
>JAFEES010000467.1 GCA_018240995.1 Pseudomonadota bacterium
CGTCGTCGGATCAGATCCAGATCAAGATGGCTCAAGGAGCCAAACCCGGCGAGGGCGGCCAGCTGCCCGGCGGCAAGGTATCGGACTATATCGGCCAGCTGCGCCACAGCGTGCCGGGCGTGGGCCTGATCTCGCCCCCGCCGCACCACGACATCTACTCCATCGAAGACCTGGCGCAGCTCATTCACGACCTGAAGAACGTCGCGCCGCACGCTGATATTTCCGTGAAGCTGGTGTCCGAGGTCGGCGTGGGCACGATTGCCGCGGGCGTGGCCAAGTGCAAGAGCGACCATGTGGTGATCGCCGGGCACGACGGCGGCACCGGCGCCTCGCCCTGGTCGAGCATCAAGCACGCCGGCAGCCCCTGGGAGATCGGCCTGGCCGAAACCCAGCAGACCCTGGTGCTCAACCGCCTGCGCGGCCGCATCCGCGTGCAGGCCGACGGCCAGATGAAGACCGGGCGCGACGTGGTCATAGGCGCGCTCTTGGGCGCCGACGAGTTCGGTTTTGCCACCGCGCCGCTGGTCGTCGAGGGCTGCGTGATGATGCGCAAATGCCACCTCAACACCTGCCCCGTGGGCGTGGCCACGCAAGACCCGACCTTGCGCGCCAAGTTCTCGGGCAAGCCCGAGCATGTGGTGAACTACTTCTTCTTCGTCGCCGAAGAGGTGCGCCAGATCATGGCGCAGCTGGGCGTGCGCAAATTCGACGATCTGATCGGCCACACCGAGCTGCTCGACATGCGCCAGGGTATCCAGCACTGGAAGGCCCAGGGCCTGGACTTCTCGCGCCTGTTCGCCAAGGCGCAGGTGCCGGCCGACGTGCCGCGCTTCCATGTCGAAAGCCAGGAGCACGGCCTGGAGAAGGCGCTGGACGTGAAGCTCATCGAGCGCTGCCAACCCGCCATCCAGCGCGGCGAGCAGGTGCGGCTGATGGAGGTGGCCAAGAACGTCAACCGCTCGGTGGGCGCCATGCTCTCCGGCGCCGTCACCAAGGCGCATGCGCAAGGGCTGCCGGACGACACCATCCGCATCCACTTCGAGGGCACGGGTGGGCAGAGCTTTGGCGCCTTCCTGTGCCACGGCATCACGCTCAACCTGACCGGCGAGGCCAACGACTACACCGGCAAGGGCTTGTCGGGCGGGCGCCTCATCGTGCGCCCCAGCCACGAGTTCCGCGGCGAATCCACGGCCAACACCATCGTCGGCAACACCGTGATGTTCGGCGCCACCAGCGGCCAGGCCTTCTTTGCCGGCGTGGCCGGCGAGCGCTTTGCCGTGCGCCTGTCGGGCGCCACCGCGGTGGTCGAGGGCGTGGGCGACCACGGCTGCGAGTACATGACCGGCGGCACCGTGGTCGTGCTGGGCAAGACCGGGCGCAACTTCGCCGCCGGCATGAGCGGCGGCGTGGCCTATGTCTATGACGAGGACGGGCGTTTTGATGGCCGCTGCAACCTGGCCATGGTGGCGCTGGAGCGCATCCTGCCCGCCCATGAGCAGATCGCCACCGTGGGCCGCGGCCATTGGCACAAGGGCCAGGCCGACGAGGCGCAGCTGAAGAAACTGCTGGAGGACCACAGCCGCCACACCGGCAGCCGCCGTGCGCGCGACATCCTGGACAACTGGGCCTCGTCACGCGCCAAGTTCGTCAAGGTCTTCCCCACCGAGTACAAGCGCGCGCTGTCCGAAATGTATGAGCGCAAAGTGCTGCAAGAGCAGGGTAC
>JAFEES010000468.1 GCA_018240995.1 Pseudomonadota bacterium
CCCCGATGCGCCCACCGGCTCGGGCTTCTGGCATTGGTATGTGATCGACCTGCCGGTCGGCGTGACCGAGCTGGCCGCCAACGCCGGCGCCCAGGGTGGCGCCCACCTGCCCAAGGGCGCACGCCAGATCCGCAACGACTATGGCAGTTACGCCTGGGGCGGCATGTGCCCGCCACCCGGCGACAAGCCGCACCGCTACATCTTCACCGTGCACGCGCTGTCGGTGGAACGCATCGACGTGCCCGACGACGCGCCCGCGGCGCTTACCGGTTTCATGGTGAACGCCAACACCCTGGCCAAGGCCTCCTTCACGGCGACCTACGGGCGTTGATGCTTCACCTCCCCTCTCCCCTCGCGGGAGAGGGGTCGGGGGAGAGGGGCTCCTGCCTGGAGCGCCGCGCCGTTTCTGCCCCCTCTCCCCAGCCCTCTCCCGCGAGGGGAGAGGGAGGAATACCGCGCGAAGCAGGCCTCGCGCACGATGAATGCAAGTCAAATCCGGCTCCAGCGCTTATCCATCAAGCGCCAATAGCTATTGTTTCAGGTATACCGCTTGGCCCGCAAATTGTTCTTCATCTGCTGCAGCACCGGCTGCAGCGGCTCGCCAATGCGCAGCGCCACGCAGGTGGCCAGCACGTCGATGATGAGCAGGTGCAGCAGGCGCGAGACCATGGGGCTGTAGCGGTCGTAGCCCTCGGGGTGGTCGGCGGCCAGGTGGATGTGGCAGCTGTGCGCCAGGGGCGAGCCGCTGGCGGTGATGGCAATGGTTGTGGCGCCGTTCTTGCGCGCGATGTCGGTGGCGTCCATCAGGTCGCGCGTGCGGCCGGAGTTGCTGATGATCACGGCGCAGTCGCCCGGCCCCAGCAGCGTGGCGCTCATGACCTGGATATGGCCGTCGCTGCTGGACAGGCTGGTGACGCCCAGGCGAAAGAACTTGTGCTGCGCGTCCTGCGCCACGATGCCGGAGTTGCCAGCACCATAGAACTCTATGCGCCGGCCGGTCTTCCAGGTGGCGGCAATGGCCTCGGCGGCGCGCTCCAGGGCGTTGGTGCTGGCGGCGTTGCGGTACTGCAGGAAGGCGGCGACGGCGTTGTCCACCACCTTCACCAGCACGTCGCTGGTCTTGTCGTCGGCGTCCACGCTGCGGTGGATGAAGGGCACGCCCTCGCTCACGCTGCCGGCCAGCTTGAGCTTGAAGTCCGCCAGCCCGTCATAGCCCATGCTGCGGCAAAAGCGCACCACGGTGGGCTTGCTGACCTGGGCGCGCGCGGCCAGTTCGCGCACCGGCAGGTGGGCGAAGGCACGCGGGTCGTCCAGTACCAGTTGCGCCACGCGCTGCTCGGCGGGCGCCAGCGATGGCAGTGAGGCGGTGATGCGATCCAGCATGGAATGGGTTGGAGTGGGTTGGCCTGAGCAATGTAACCGGGTTTCATGACCGGCGCCCCGCATACACTTGGGGCCTGGCTATCGAAGACTCGCATGAACCAACTCGACGCACTCAAACAATTCACCACCGTGGTGGCCGACACCGGCGACTTCAAGCAGCTGGCGCAGTTCCAGCCGCAGGATGCGACGACCAACCCCTCGCTGATCCTCAAGGCCGTGCAAAAGCCCGAATACGCGCCGCTGCTGCGCGACTGCGTGACGCGCTGGCATGGCCGCGGCATAGCCGAGGTCATGGACAGGCTCACCGTGCGCTTTGGCTGCGAGATCCTGTC
>JAFEES010000469.1 GCA_018240995.1 Pseudomonadota bacterium
CTGACCCAGGGCTATCTGCGCGCCATGGGCGAGCAGGACGCCGAGCGGCGCCAGCAGGTGCTGGGCCTGCTCGTCAGCGGCGAGGAGCAGCTGAGCGAGCAGTTCGAGCGCTTCGTGGCCGACTTTCGCCGCGTGCCCACGGCGCTGGCGCGCGTCAGCCGCCTGCCGCTGGGCCTGCCCTTTGCCACGCAACTGTTTCCCACGGCCAGCTTTGACATGCGCGACGCCCTGGCGATCCACGCCGGCGGCATTGCCCGCGCCGCGCGCAACACCGATGGCCTGGCGCCACGCGAGCGCGCTTACGTGATGACCGCCGAGCTGCTGCTGATGCAGCACAGCTGCCACTGGTTCTGCAAGTCCAAGACGGTGGCCTCGGCGCGCATGCTGGCGCGCCACCAGACGCCGCACGCGCAGCTCGTGGCCTCGGTCTCGCCCGAGACGCGGCGCGCCTATCTGACGCTGACCGGGCCGGTGTGAATCCTGCGGCTGGACAGTGCGGCCTGCATGGCTTATGGTCTGGCCTGAAAATTCTTGATGCGGGTCAAGGTGTACCCCGCCAGCCATCGGTGGCGAGCGCTTTCCTGCGTCAGCTGCCGCCACAGGAGACAGCCATGCCGCACCCGACTCACTTGCCCCCCTGGAGCGCCATGGCGCTGATCGCCGTGCTGGCTGGCGGCACCGTGCAGGCCCAGGAGGCGCCGGCGGGGCGCGTGCAACTCGTGGGCCGCGCCGTGCCCGACGTGGCGCGGCTGCCCGCCGGCCCCTACAAGGATCTGGTGCAATACGGCAAGGATCTGACCACGCACACCTTTGCCCATATCGGCCCCGAGGTCGAGACCCCCGCCAAGCGCTACTCGGGCAACAACCTGGCCTGTGCCTCCTGCCACCAGCAGGCGGCCACCAAGCCCTTTGCCATTCCCTGGACTGGGGTCGGCGCCACCTTCCCGCAGTACCGCGGACGCGAGAACAACGTCAGCACGGTGGAAGACCGCGTCAATGGCTGCATGGAGCGCAGCATGAACGGCAAGGCTCTGCCGCTGGATTCACAGGAAATGAAGGCCTTCGTCGTCTACATCGCCTTCATGTCGCGGGGCATACCAGTGGGCGCGCAGGTCGATGGTGCCGGCCTGGTGTCCAGCAAGATGCCCGACCGCCGCGCCGACCCCGGCGCCGGCGCCAAGGTCTACCAGGCGCGCTGCGCCATGTGCCATGGCGAAACCGGCCAGGGCCTGCGCAGCGGCAAGCCGGGCGATGCCCAGGGCTATATCTTTCCCCCCTTGTGGGGGCCGGACAGCTTCAACAACGGCGCCGGCATGAACCGCCTCATCATGGCGACGCGCTTCGTCAAGCACAACATGCCCCAGGGCGTGAACTTTGACGCCCCGCAGCTGAGCGACGATGAGGCCTACGACGTGGCGGCCTACATGCTGTCGCAGCCGCGTCCCATCAAGACCGGCCTGGAGGCGGACTTCCCGGCACGCTGGAACAAGCCGGTGGACGCGGCCTTCCCGCCCTACCTGCTGGGCGCCGACGCCGACCAGCACCGCTTCGGCCCCTATCCGCCGCTGCTGGAAAAGCAGCGCCGCATGGCCGAGCAGCTGAAGGCCGGCGCCGCTGCCGAGCAGCCGGCCGCGCAAGGCAAGTAGCAACCCTAGGAGGCTGTCGGACTTGGAGCGTCGAAAGCGAAAATCGGCCCCAGCGAGCA
>JAFEES010000046.1 GCA_018240995.1 Pseudomonadota bacterium
GAGAACGGCAGCTGGCCCTTGGACGGCGACTTGCCCGCGATCTCCTTGTACAGGCGGATCAGCCGCTCGTATGACAGCGTGGTCTCGGATTCGAGCACCTGCATGCGCGCGCCCATCTGGATCAACATGGCGGCGCGTTCGATTTGCTTGGACTCGTTGAGGACGCTCTTGGCAGGTGCGGACATGGCAGGCTTTCGGTGAATGGCGGGCGGGGCAGGGCGTGGTTGGCCTTAGAGCACTTCGGACACGCGGCTGGCCATGAGGATGTTGGCGTGCAGCGTGTTGGTGGCCTCGTTGATGGACTTGCGCGGCGTGTTGTGGTTGGTGAGCAGGCCCCACACCAGGTCGTCGTCCACACGGAAGGAGCACAGCAGCGTGTTGCGCGAAGCCAGCTTGAGCACCTGCGCCGCCGACAGCGATGCCAGAATGTCGGCCGCGTCTTCGTTGATGCCCAGACGGAACACGGCCTCGGCCTTGTCCTGGCGAATCAGGGTCTGGGCCAGCATCAGGTAGGTGAGGTTGGCTTCGCGGATTTCGGCGAGAAGTTGTTCGGAGGTCATGGGTCAATCCTTTCCAGTGGAGGGTCGCTTGCAATTGCTTGCAGGTGTTGCGCGATCCGTTGAAATGGATTGTGAAACCTGGCCAAAAGAAAATTAAGTCGGGGTTCGGCGCTGCGTGCTGTCTCGTTGCCTGACGCTGCTTGTAGGAATTTGCCTTACATCGATGTCGGTGCGCCCATGGCGAAGGCCGCATCACCGGCATGACCGCCGCCGCTGCTACGCTTGTCGCATGCCATCAGATTCCCTCTCGCTGCCGCATCCGCATCCACAGCTTCACCTGCGCGACCCGCAGGCTGCCGACGCCGCCAGCATTGGCGCGGCACTGCGCGACCCACGCGTGGCGGCGCACTACGGCCTGGTGAGCGAGGCCGGCGACGCACTGGCCACGGGCCTTGAGCAGCTTGAATGGATGAGTGAGCTGCAGGCCGGCGGCCAGGGCTGGTGGCAGGTGATTGCCGCTGCTGACGGTGCTGTGCTGGGCGCCGTTGGCGCCTATGAACGCGATGACGACGGCGACAGCGCCGAGCTGGGTTTTTGGCTGCGCCATGACTGCTGGCGCCAGGGCCTGATGCAGCGTGCGCTGCGCCTGTTCGTGCCACGGGCCTTTGCGCGGCTGCGCCTGCACAGCCTGGTGGCCTATGTGGAGCCGGCCAACCTGGCGTCGCAGCGGCTGCTGCGCGCCTGCGGCTTCCACTATGAAGGCCTGCTGCGCGAGTGCTCGCGCCGGCCTTCGGGCTATGTGTCGCTGCAGCGCTTTTCGCTGCTGCGCGGCGAGCTGGCTGGCGCTTGAACGCCGGCGCCGCCTCTCAGCCGCTCAGATTCAGTCGGCCGCGCCCATCTGCGACTGCAGATAGTTGTGCAGGCCCAGCTTGGCTACGAGCTCGATCTGGGTCTCCAGAAAGTCGATGTGCTCCTCGGTGTCCTCCAGAATCTCCTGCAGCAGGTCGCGCGAGACATAGTCGCACACCGACTCGCAATAGGCGATGCCCTCCTTGATGGTGGCCTGGGCGCCGCGCTCGCTGCGCAGGTCGCACTCCAGGATCTCGGGCACGTCCTCGCCGATCTGCAGCTTGGCCAGATCCTGCAGGTTGGGCAGGCCGTCGAGCATGAAGATGCGCTCCATGATCTTGTCGGCATGCTTCATCTCGCCAATGGATTCCTCGTATTCCTTCTTCGCCAGCCTGTCGAAGCCCCAATGCTTGAGCATGCGGTAGTGCACGAAGTACTGGTTGATGGCGGTGAGCTCGTTCTTGAGCTGGGCCTGCAGGTGGGCAATGGCTTGTGCGTCGCCTTTCATGGCTGGGCTCCTGGTTGACTGATGGAAGCCTTGATTGTGGGTCAACTTCCGGTCGGGAGTGGTGCAAGCCTGCGGCAGGATGGAACTTATATAGATTTACACAATCAAACCTATCAAATCAATTGATTGGATTGATCCTGCGCAAGGCACTAGACTTCAATCCGTCATCACTTCAACAACCCAACCGAAAGGAAACAACGATGTCCCTGATCAACACGCAAGTCCAGCCCTTCAAGACCACCGCCTTCGTGAACCGCAGCGGCAAGGGTGAGTTCGTCGAAGTCACCGAAGCCAACCTCAAGGGCAAGTGGTCCGTGCTGATCTTCATGCCGGCGGCCTTCACCTTCAACTGCCCCACCGAGATCGAAGACGCCGCCGAGCATTACGCCGAGTTCCAGAAGGCTGGCGCCGAGGTCTACATCGTCACCACCGACACGCATTTCTCGCACAAGGTGTGGCACGAGACCTCCCACGCCGTGGGCAAGGCCAAGTTCCCGCTGGTTGGCGACCCGACGCACCAGCTGACCAACGCCTTTGGCGTGCATATCCCTGAAGAAGGCCTGGCCCTGCGCGGCACCTTCGTGGTGAACCCCGATGGCGTGATCAAGACCATGGAGATCCACTCCAACGAGATCGCCCGCGACGTGGCCGAAACCCTGCGCAAGCTCAAGGCCGCCCAGTTCACCGCGGCGCATCCTGACCAGGTGTGCCCCGCCAAGTGGAAGGAAGGCGCCAAGACGCTGACGCCTTCGCTGGATCTGGTTGGCAAGATCTAAGCCAGCGCCCCGCACAGCCGGACAGCAGCAGGGCGTGCGCGCCCTGCCGTCCGGCTTTTTCATGCCCTGAAATTTTTAAAACACATAAAGGAATCCACCATGCTTGACGACAACCTGAAGACCCAACTCGCCGCCTATCTGGAGCGCGTGACGCAGCCGTTCGAGATGGTGGCTTCCCTGGACGATGGCGACACCTCGCGCGAAATGCGCGAGCTGCTCACCACCATCCAGCAGCTGCGCAGCGACAAGATCACGCTGCGCCTGGATGGCCAGGACGCGCGCCGTCCATCGTTCACGCTGCAGCGCATCGCAAGTGATAGCAGCCTGCGTTTTGCTGGACTGCCTTTGGGCCATGAATTCACCTCGCTGGTGCTGGCCCTGCTGTGGACCGGCGGCCACCCCCCGAAGGTCGAGCAAGACCTCATAGAACAGGTGCAGGCGCTGGATGGCGACTTCAACTTCGAGGTCTACATGAGCCTGTCCTGCCACAACTGCCCGGACGTGGTGCAGGCGCTGTCGCTGATGGCTGTGCTCAACCCCAAGATCAAGACCACGGTCATCGAGGGCGGCGCCTTCGAGAAGGAAGTCACCGAGCGCGAGGTCATGGCCGTGCCCATGGTGTATTTGAACGGCGCGGTGTTTGGCGCCGGCCGCATGGAGCTGGCCGAGATCGTCGCCAAGCTCGACACCGGCGCCGCCAAGCGCGAGGCCGCCAAGCTCGACGCCAAGCAGGCGTTCGACGTGCTCATCGTCGGCGGCGGCCCGGCCGGCGCGGCGGCGGCGGTGTACGCGGCGCGCAAGGGCATTCGTACGGGTCTGGCGGCCGAGCGCCTGGGCGGCCAGGTCAACGACACGCTCGATATCGACAACTACATCTCGATCCCGCACACCGAGGGCCCGCAGTTTGCCGCCGCGCTGGAGCGCCATGTGCGCGACTACGAGGTGGACGTGATGAACCTGCAGCGCGCCAAGGCCTTGCGCCCGGCGTCTGCCGAGGGCGGCCTGGTCGAGGTCGAGATGGAGGGCGGCGGCGTGCTCAAGGCCAAGACCGTCATCCTCTCCACCGGCGCGCGCTGGCGCAACATGAACGTGCCCGGCGAGGACAAGTACCGCACCAAGGGCGTGGCCTACTGCCCGCACTGCGACGGCCCGCTGTACAAGGGCAAGCGCGTGGCCGTGATCGGCGGCGGCAACTCAGGAGTAGAGGCGGCCATCGACCTGGCCGGCCTGGTGGAGCATGTGACGGTGTTCGAGTTCATGCCGCAACTCAAGGCCGACGCCGTGCTGCAAAAGAAGCTCGCCAGCCTGCCCAACGTGGAGGTGATCTTGAACGCCCAGACCACCGAGGTGCTGGGCGACGGCGCCAAGGTCACCGGCCTGGCCTACAAGGATAGAGCCACCGAGGAGGCCAGGCAGGTGGAGCTGGCCGGCATCTTCGTGCAGATCGGCCTGCTGCCCAACACCGACTGGCTCAAGGGCGCGGTGGAGCTGTCCAAGTTCGGCGAGGTCATCATCGACGCCCGGGGCCAGACGAATCTGCCCGGCGTGTTCGCCGCCGGCGATTGCACCACGGTGCCGTACAAGCAGATCGTCATCGCCGCCGGGGCCGGCGCCACCGCCGCGCTCTCCGCGTTTGACCACCTGATCCGCACCTCGGCCTGAAGCTGCGCCGAAGGCATGCCAGTTATCCATGGCGCTGCGCGCCACCCCAGGGCATGAAACCTGGGCGCCACGGCCGCACCACCGCCGTCATTCCCGCGCAGGCGGGAATCCAGAGACGTCGGCGGAGTGCTCTGGATTCCCGCCTGCGCGGGGATGACGATGGCAAGGGTTGGGGTGAGAAAAACAGTTTCATCCCAGGTGCGCTTTAGAATGCGCGCTCTTCATGCGTCGTCTGTTGCTTATTCTTTTGCTGGCATTCATGCCGCTGCAGTCCATCTGGGCCGCGGCGGCTGGCTATTGCAGCCATGAAGCAACGCCCAGCACGGCGCATTTTGGCCACCATGTGCATCAGCACCATGGCGACGCCGATGGCGACAAGGCCGGCGCCGGCCTGGCCAAGGCGGCGCTGGACATGGACTGCCATGCCTGCCACGGCATGAGCAACGCGCTGCACCAGGACAGCAGCGCCACCCCGCTGTGGGTGCAGGATCTGCAGCTCGCGCCCCCGGTGCGTTTCACGCTGCCCAGCCCCAGTCCCCAGCGACCCGAACGCCCCAACTGGCGCCCCCTTGCCTGAACGGCAAGGCGGGGCAGGGCAGCCCTTTCTCTCTTGATGACCCCTGCGGCCGCAAGCCGCACGGCGCATTGCGTCTTGCCGATATGTACCCCTGGCTTTGCCATAGGAGCAATATCGGATGCAATCGAATCCCCCGAGACCACGGCCGCGCATGGTGCTGTTGGCCTGCGCCTGGGCGCTGGCGGCCACCGCCGCTGCCGCGCAACCACAGCCATCAGCACTGCAGACCCTGTTTGAGCAGGCCTGGCAGCGCCAGCCCGAGGCCCAGTCGCTGCCGCTGCGCCGCCAGGCGGCCCAGGCCGGGCGCGCCAGCGCCGACACCCTGACGGCCGAACCCGCCGCGCTGGAGCTGCAGACCAAGACCGACCGCATCGGCAGCCGCCAGGGCGAGCGCGAGCACACCGTGGGCGTGGCCCTGCCGCTGTGGCTGCCCGGCGAGCGCGCACGCCGCGCCGCCCTGGGCGATGCCGAGCTGCAGGCCCTGGCCAGCGCCAGCCAGGCCGCCCAGCTGCAGCTGGCGGCGCGCGTGCGCGACGCCTGGTGGCTGTGGCAGCGCGCCTGCGGTGAGCTGGCGCTGTCGCAGGGCCTGCAGGACAGCGCCCAGGCCCTGGAGAGCGACGTGGCGCGGCGCTTTGCCGCCGGCGACATGGCGCGCTCCGACCTGTACCAGGCCCAGGCCGGCGTGGCCCAGGCCCAGGCCGCCGTGGCACAGGCGCGCGGCGCCTGCGACGCGGCACGCGCCGCCCTGGCCGTCTGGGGCCACGTGCAGCCCCAGCCGCCGGCGGGCGACGCGCCGGTCACCGAGCCCGCGCCGGTGGCCGATGCGAACCTGGCCGTGCCGCCCACCCACCCGGCCCTGGCCGAGGGCGAGCACCAGGCCGCCCTGGCGCGCCGCCAGGCCGAGCTGATCGCCGTGCAGACGCGCGCCAACCCCGAGCTGACGCTGTCGGCCGCCAGCGCGCGCGGCCAGGCGGGCGACGGCTACCAGCAAAGCGTGACCGTGGGCCTGCGCCTGCCCCTGGGCGCAGGTGTGCGCGCCCAGGCGCGCGAGGCCGCGGCCCTGGCCCAGGCGCTTGAGGCCGACACGCGCCTGGAGCGCGAACGCGAGCGCCTGGCCGCCGAGCTGCGCGCCGCCGCCGCCCAGGCCCAGGCCACGGCCGCGCAGGAAAGCGCCATGGCGCGCAACGCCGAGCTGGCCCGCGCCACGCGCGGCTTCGTCGCCAAGGCCTTTGCCCTGGGCGAGGCCGACTGGCCCACGCGCCTGCGCGTGGAGCAGGACGCCACGCTGGCCGAACGCCAATGGCAGCGCGCACGCGTGGACGCGGCGGCCGCCGTGTCCACGCTGCGCCAGGCGCTGGGGCTGTTGCCGCAGTGACACCGCTTTTTTTTGACGATGTGCATGCCGCGAGCGCCCCTCACCCCTCCCGGGGGCTGCAGCAAGACGCTGCGCTCTTCAGGCTGTCCGGTTGCGCCGGTTTTACTCCCTCTCCCTCTGGGAGAGGGCAGGGGTGAGGGCTTGCGGCCTGGCATGAAACACGTCGTTAAACAAAGCGCCTGCAGCGCGCTACAGATAAGCGCTAACAGCTATCAAAAAAATATTCATCAACCAATTTTTTGGGTTGCCATGTACCACCACGTTTTTCTTTCCCGTGCCCTGGCCTGCCTGCTGGGGGTATTTGTGTTGTCCACCAGCGCCCACGAGGGCCATGACGACGCGCCCGCCGCCCAGGCCAGCGCCGCGCCGCGCTTTGCCGCCGTGTCCGAGCAGTTCGAGCTGGTCGGCGTGATCGACGGCCGCCGCCTGTCCCTGTACCTGGACCATGCCGCCGACAACAGCCCCGTGCGCGCGGCGCAGCTGGAGCTGGAAGTGGGCGGCAAGCCCCTGGCCGTGACCCAGGTGGCCGAGGGCGAGTACCGGGCCGAGCTGGCCCAGCCCCTGGCCGACGGTGAGACACCCGTGACGGCCACCGTGATCGCCGGTGCCGACAGCGACCTGTTGGCCACCGATATCGACTGGCACGCGCCAGCCGCCGAGCCGGTACCCGCCTGGAGCCGCAAGCGCCTTGCGGCCGCCGCTGGCGCCGCCGTGCTGGCCCTGGCGGTTCTGTGGGCCTGGCGTAGCCGCCGCGCCGCCAGCCCGCGCGTGGGAGGTGCAGCATGATCCGCCGCCTGAACTGCTTCAACGCGCTGGCCCTGGCCTGCGCCCTGGCCCTGCCGTTCGCCGCCCGGGCCCATGAGGGCCATGACGATGCCGCGTCGCAAGCGGCCGGCGAGAGCCCGCGCCGCCAAAGCGACGGCAGCGTCTTCGTCCCCAAGTCCGCCCAGCGCCAGCTGGCCCTGCGCACGCTGGCCGTGGTGGCGGGCGAGTACCCGCGCGCCTTCGAGCTGGCGGGCACCGTGGCCATGGATCCCAACGCCGGCGGCAAGGTGCAGGCCGCGCTGGCCGGCCGCCTGGAGGCCGGGCCGAATGGCCTGCCCGTGCCGGGCCAGAGCGTGAAGAAGGGCCAGGTGCTGGCCTACGTGGTGCCCACGACGGGGGCGCTGGAACGCTCCAGCCAGCTTGCCCAGCAGGCCGAGCTGCGTGCGGCGAAAGAGCTGGCGCAGCGGCGTGTGGCGCGTCTGCGCGAGCTGGCCGATACCGTGGCACGCAAGGACATCGATGCGGCCGAGAGCGAGCTGCACAGCCTGACCCAGCGCCTGGCGGCCGTGGGCGCGGGCCTTGCGCAGCGCGATGCGCTGGTGGCGCCGGTGTCGGGCGTGATCGCCTCGGCCAACGCCGTTGCCGGCCAGGTGCTGGACGCGCGCGAGCTGGTGTTCGAGGTGGTAGACCCCGCGCGCCTGCGCATCGAGGCCCTGGCCTACGACGGCGCGCAGGCACAGGACGTGGCCGGCGCCAGCCTGGCGCTGCCCGGGGTGCAGGGCGGCCAGGCCGTGCCGCTGCGCTTCCTGGGCGCGGCGCGCAGCCTGCGCGAGCAGGCGCTGCCGCTGTCCTTTGCCGGCGACGCCCAGGCCCTGGGTCAGCTGGCCCTGGGCCAGAGCGTGCGCGTGCTGGTGCAGACGCGCTCGCACGTGGCCGGTGTGCGCATACCGCTGGCGGCCCTGCAAAAGAGCCCCTCCAACCAGGCCATCGTCTGGGTCAAGACCGCACCCGAGCGCTTTGTGCCGCGCGTGGTGCGCCACCAGCCGCTCGATGGCGTGCATGTCGCCGTGACCGAGGGCCTGCAGCCGGGCGAGCGCGTGGCCACGCAGGGCGCGGCGCTGCTCAACCAGATTCGCTAAGGGGGCCGCAATGTTCAAGTGGCTTCTGGAAAAAAGCCTGACGCATCGGCTCTTGGTGCTGGTCGCTGCCGCCGTGCTCATGGCCTATGGCGCGTACACGCTGTCGCGCACGCCGGTGGATGTGTTCCCCGACCTGAACAAGCCCACGGTCACGGTGATGACCGAGGCCGGCGGCATGGCCGCCGAGGAGGTGGAGCAGCTCATCACCTTCCCGCTGGAGACCAGCATGAACGGCCTGCCCGGCGTGGAGAGTGTGCGCTCCACCTCCAGCGCCGGCCTGTCCTTCATCTATGTCACCTTCGACTGGAGCGTGGACATTTTCCGTGCGCGCCAGATGGTGTCCGAGCGGCTGTCGTCCATGGAGGAGGGCCTGCCCCCGGGCACCACGCCGCGCATGGGGCCGGTGAGCTCCATCATGGGCGAGATCATGCAGGTGGCGATTCCCATAGACGCCGCGCGCACCACGCCCATGGCCGTGCGCGAATACGCCGACTGGGTGCTGCGCCCGCGCCTGCTGGCCATTCCCGGCGTGGCCCAGGTGATACCGATTGGCGGCGAGGTGCGCCAGTTCCAGGTGCAGCCCGACACGGCGCGCATGGCCCAGCTCGCCATCACGCCCGAGCAGTTGTCAAGCGCGCTGAAGGGCTTTGCCGCCAACACCTCGGGGGGCTTCCTGGAGGTCAACGGGCGCGAGATGCTGATCCGCCACCTGGGGCGCACGACGCGGCTCGATGACCTGCAGAACCTGGCCCTGGCCGCGCGCAATGGCCAGAGCGTTTTGCTGCGCCAGGTGGCACAGGTCAGCTTTGCCCCGGCCACCAAGCGCGGCGACGCCGGCTTCGAGGGGCGGCCGGCCGTGATTTTGGGCATACAAAAGCAGCCCACGGCCGACACCATGGCGCTCACGCAGCGCATCGAGGCGGCGCTCGGCCAGCTGTCGCAAACCCTGCCCGCCGGCATGGAAAAGCCGCGCGTCACCTTCCGCCAGGCCAGCTTCATCGAGGCCTCGGTGACCACGCTGCAGGGCAAGCTGATAGGTGCCTCGGTGTTCGTGGCGGTGATCCTGTTCGTCTTCCTGGGCACGCTGCGGCCCACGGTGATCGCGCTCACGGCCATTCCCGTGTCCATCTTCCTGACGGCGCTGGTGTTCAAGTACTTCGGCCTGTCCATCAACACCATGACCCTGGGCGGCCTGGCGATCGCCATCGGCGGCCTGGTGGACGACGCCGTGGTGGACGTGGAAAACGTGCTGCGCCGCCTGAAGATGGACAGACAAAAGCAGGGCCAGATGCGCCTGCACCCGCTGGAGATCGTCAAGCTCGCCTCACTGGAGGTGCGCTCGGGCATCGTCTACGCCACGGCCATCATCGTGCTGGTGTTCCTGCCGCTGTTTGCGCTGCCGGGCATAGAGGGGCGGCTGTTCGTGCCGCTGGGCGTGGCCTTCATCGTCTCCACGCTGGCCTCGCTCCTGGTGTCGGTGACGGTGACCCCGGTGCTGGCGTTCTACCTGCTGCCGCGCATGAAGAACCTGGAGCATGGCGACACGCGATTGCTGGCCTGGCTCAAGGCGCGCTACCGCGCGGGCCTGGCGCGCGTGCTGCAACACCCGCGCCGGGCCGTGGCGGCGGGCGGCGTGGCGGTGGTGCTCGCGGCGGCTGCCGTGCCGCTCTTTCCCACCACCTTCTTGCCGCCGTTCAACGAGGGCACGCTGCTCATCGGCATGCGCCTGAACCCCGGCGTGACCCTGGCCGAGTCCACCCAGCTGGCCAGCCAGGCCGAGCGCCTGGTGCGCCAGGTGCCCGAGGTCACCCACGTAGGCCGGCGCAGCGGCCGCGCCGAGCTGGACGAGCATGCCGAGGGTGTGCATGTCAGCGAGCTGGACGTGGGCCTGCTGCCCGCCGGCGAGATGCGCCGCGGCATGGCCGAGGTGCAGGCCGACATACGCGCGCGCCTGGCGCCGCTGCCGGCCGCCATCTCCATGGGGCAGCCGATCTCGCACCGCATAGACCACATGCTCTCGGGCGTGCGCTCGCAGATCGCCATCAAGCTGTTTGGCGAAGACCTGGACACCCTGCGCGGCCAGGCCGAAAACCTGCGCGCGCGGCTGTCCAAGGTGGGCGGCCTGGCCGACCTGGAGGTCGAAAAGCAGGTGCTGGCGCCGCAGATCACCGTGCGCGTGGACTACGCCGCCGCCGCCCAATACGGTGTGAGCGCGCCCCAGGTGCTGGCCACGCTGCAGGGCCTGGTGGAGGGCGAGCGCCTGGCGCAGATCGTCGAGGGCGGCCGCCGCTTCGCCCTGGTGCTGCGCCTGCCCGATAGCGCGCGCGGCATGGAGGGCCTGTCGCAGCTGCTGCTGGACACGCCCAAGGGCCGCGTGCCCTTGTCGCGCCTGGCCAGCATCGAGGAGGGCGACGGCCCGAACCAGGTCAGCCGCGACGACGGCCGCCGGCGCATCGTGCTCTCGGCCAACGCCCAGGGCCGGGCACTGTCCGACGTGGTGGCCGACATCCGCCAGGTGGTGGCCGACACCCGCCTGCCCGAGGGCTACTTCGTCACCCTGGGCGGGCAGTTCCAGGCGCAGGAGGAGGCCAGCCGCCTGGTCGGCGCGCTGTCCCTGGTGTCGCTGGGCCTGATGTTCGTGGTGCTGTACACGCGCTACCAGTCGGCGCGGCTGTCGGCACTCATCATGGTCAACATCCCGCTGGCCCTGGTGGGCGCGGTGCTGGGGCTGTGGCTGTCGGGCCAGCCGCTGTCGGTGGCGGCGCTGATCGGCTTCATCACGCTGGCCGGCATCTCGGTGCGCAACGGCATCCTGAAGGTCAGCCACTACCTGAACCTGATGCGCGCCGAAGGAGAGGGCTTCGACCACCAGATGATCCTGCGCGGCTCGCTGGAGCGCCTGAGCCCGGTGCTGATGACCGCGCTGGTCACGGCCTTTGCGCTGGCGCCGCTGTTGTTCGAGGCCGAGCAGCCCGGCACCGAGATCCTCAACCCCGTCGCCGTGGTCATCTTCTCGGGACTGGTCAGCTCCACGCTGCTCGACACCTTCCTCACCCCGGCCCTGTTCTGGCTCTTCGGTCGCCGCGACGCCGAGCGCCTGCTGCGCCACGACAACACCGAGGCGTTCTGATGTTTTCCACCTCACCTCATGAAAGGACTTACCCCATGCACCACGCTGCCATCCGCGCCGCCCTGGCGGCCCTCATGCTCGCCCTGGCCACGGCCCTGCCGGCCCAGGCCCATGGCGACAACCACTCGCACGCGCCGCAGCACGGCGGCGTGGTCACCGAGGTGGGGGACATGGACTACGAACTCGTGGCCCGGCCCGAGCGCATCACCCTGCACCTGCGCGACCACGGCCAGCCCGCCAAGACCGATGGCGCCAGCGCCAGGCTCACGCTCTTGAACGGCAGCGAGAAAACCGAGGCCACGCTGACCCCGGCGGCAGCCGGCACGCTGGAAGCCACGGGCCAGTTCAAGGTCGCCCCGGGCACCAAGGTGGTGGCGCTGGTGACGCTGGCGGGCAAGAAGGCGGCGAATGTGCGCTTCGTGGTGAAGTAAACGTGGGGCGTGGCCCCATGCGCCTGCCGGTACGGCGCCGCCGCTGTCATCAATACACCAACTTCTCCGGCCTCACCTCCTGCAAGATGGTGGTGGCGATCTCCTCGATGCTCTTCGTCGTGGTGGACAGCCAGCGGATGCCCGAGCGGCGCATCATGGCCTCGGCCTCGGCGACCTCGTAGCGGCAGTTGGCCAGGTCGGCGTAGCGTGAGTTGGGGCGGCGCTCGTTGCGGATCTCAGACAGGCGCTCGGGCTGTATCGTCAGGCCGAAGATCTTGCTGCGAAACGGCACCAGGGCCGGGGGCAGCTGGCGGCGCTCGAAGTCCTCGGGGATCAGCGGGTAGTTGGCCGTCTTCAGGCCGCATTGCATGGCCAGGTACAGGCTGGTGGGGGTCTTGCCGCTGCGCGATACGCCTATCAGGATCACGTCGGCGCCGGCCAGGTCGCGGTTGCTCTGGCCGTCGTCGTGCGCCAGGCTGAAGTTGATGGCCTCGATGCGGTCGGTGTATTCCTTGGACAGGGCCACGTCGGCAAAGCGGCCCACGCGGTGCAGGCTCTTGATGCCCAGCTCCTGCTCCAGCGGGCGCACGAAGGTGCCGAACATGTCCATCAGCATGCCCTTGCAGCCGTCCTGTATCACCTTGAGCACGTCCATGTTCACCAGGGTGGTGAAGACGATGGGCTTCCTGCCCTCCAGCTCGGCCGTGTGGTTGATCTGGCGCACGGCCTGGTGCGCCTTGTCCACGGTGTCTATGAAGGGCAGGCGCACATGGCGCGGTTTCATGTCGAACTGGGCCAGGATGGCGTTGCCGAAGGTCTCGGCCGTGATGCCGGTGCCGTCGGAGATATAGAACGCGGTGCGTGTGTGCGTGGGC
>JAFEES010000470.1 GCA_018240995.1 Pseudomonadota bacterium
TGAGTGCGCCGCCGGGCGCATATCCCGGCCAGCCACATCAAAAAGAAGAGCTACCCACGCAATGCCATTAAGCGCCAAAGGCAAAAAAACATCACAGCATATGCTGCAAAAACGCCCGCGCCCGCTCATGCCCCGGGTCGGCAAAGAACTCGGCCGCCGGGCGGGCCGTGATCAGCTCGCCGCCATCCATGAAGGCCACGCGGTGCGCCACCTCGCGCGCAAAGCCCATCTCGTGCGTGACCACCAGCATGGTCATGCGCTCGTCGGCCAGCTCGCGCATGGTGCGCAGCACCTCGCCGGTGAGCTCGGGATCGAGCGCGCTGGTGGGCTCGTCAAACAGCATGATGTCCGGCTGCATGCACAGCGCGCGCGCGATCGCCACGCGCTGCTTTTGCCCGCCCGACAGGCGCGCCGGATAGTTATCGCGCTTCGGGGAGAGGCCGACCTTGGCCAGCAGCGCCTCGGCCCGGGCGATGGCCGCGTCGCGCGGCGTTCCCTGCACCACCATGGGCGCCTCGATCAGGTTCTCCAGCACGGTGAGATGCGGAAACAGGTTGAAGTGCTGGAACACCATGCCGGTCTTGGCGCAGATGCGGCGCAGCTCGGCATCGGGTGCGTAGCGGCAGTGGCCCTGCGCGTCGGTGCTGGCCAACACCTGGCCCTCGATGGCGACATGGCCGCCGTCAATCGTCTCCAGGTGGTTCAGGCAGCGCAAAAAGGTGCTCTTGCCCGAGCCCGAGGGGCCTATCACCGCCACCACCTCGCCGCGCGCCACCGACAGCGACACGCCGCGCAGCACCTCGTTGTCACCGAAACGCTTCTTCACATCGCGCGCCTCGATCATGGGCTGGTCACTGGTCAAACTTGGCATGGCGTTGCTCCAGGCGCTGGAAGCCCCAGGTCAGCACCAGGGTCATGACGAGATAGAAGGCCGCGGCGACGATGAACGGCGTGGTGGTGAAGTCGCGCTGGACTATGCCGCGCGCGGCGCGCAGCAGGTCGTTCAGGGCCAGCACGTAGATCAGCGACGTGTCCTTGACCAGGGTGATGGTCTCGTTGCTCATGGGCGGCAAGATGCTGCGCACCATCTGCGGCAGCACGATGCGGCGCATGGTCTGGCCGTAGCTCATGCCCAGCACCTTGGCGGCCTCGTACTGGCCGCGATCCACCGACTGGATGCCGGCGCGGAAGATCTCGGCGAAGTAGGCGGCGTAGTTCAGTGCGAAGGCCGCCACGGCCGCCGGAAAGTCGGGCAGGCGCACGCCGACCACGGGCACGAAGGGCAGAGCGAAGTAGATGAACAGCATCTGCAGCATCAGCGGCGTGCCGCGCATGAGCCAGATATAGCCGTTCACGGCCGCCGACAGCGGCCTGAAATGCGACACGCGCGCCAGCGCCAGCAGCAGGCCCAGCGGCACGGCCAGGGCCAACGTGATGAAAAACAGCTTCAGCGTGACCACGGCGCCTTGCGCCAGCGGGCCGAGAAGGGAGAGAACGTAGTCCATGCGTAGGCTTGGAATTTACTCCTTCCCCCTTTGGGGGAAGGTTGGGATGGGGGCTTGACCGGACTGTGACGGACGCAGTTCTCGAACCAAGACCGCCGGCCCCCACCCCTGCCCCGGTGCAGGCGGCGAGACGCCGCCGCTCTTCAGGCTGTCCAGTTCCGCGCAGGCGGAACTGGAGCCGCAGCCTTCAGCC
>JAFEES010000471.1 GCA_018240995.1 Pseudomonadota bacterium
CTATGGTGCCCGATAACTCGGTCGCCGTGACCGGGTTGCAGCTGGCCGAGGGGCTGGTCTCCGACAGGCCGTAGCCCTCGCAGATGGGGCAGCCGGTCTTTTCCAGCCACAGCTTGGCCACGGCGGCCTGCACGGCCATGCCGCCACCCACCGAGACCTTGAGATGCGACCAGTCCACGGTCTTGAAGTCGGGGTGATTCGCCAGGCCGTTGAAGAGCGTGTTCACCGCCGGGAAGCTGTGAAAGCGGTGCTTGGACAGCTCCTTGAGCACCGCCGGCAGATCCCGCGGGTTCGGTATCAACAAGGTCTTGCCGCCCGTGCGCATGGACAGCATCATGTTCACCGTGAAGGCGAAGATGTGATAGAGCGGCAGCGCGCACACCGCCGTGGGCTGCTCGCCGGCCGGCACCTTGTTCATCACCGGGGCATTCCAGGCCTCGGACTGCAGCACGTTGGCAATCACGTTGCGGTGCAGCAGCACGGCGCCCTTGGAGACACCGGTGGTGCCGCCGGTGTACTGCAACAGGGCAATGTCGTCGGGTTTGATGTCCGGCTGCTGCAGCTGGGCCGAGGCGCCCTTGGCCAGGGCATCGTTGAAGCGCACGGCGCCCGGCAGCTGGTACGGCGGCACCATCTTCTTGACGTTGCGCACCACGAGGTTCACCAATGCGCCCTTGAGGACACCCAGGCGGTCACCCATGGCGCACAGCACCACATGCTTGACCGCCGTGCCGGCAATGCAGGCCTGCAGCGTGGCGGCAAAGTTTTCGATGATGACGATGGCCTTGGCGCCCGAATCCTTGAGCTGGTGCTCCAGCTCGCGCGGCGTATACAGCGGGTTCACGTTCACGACCACGAAGCCCGCGCGCAACACGGCAGCGACGGCAACCGGGTACTGCGGCACGTTGGGCATCATCAGCGCCACGCGGTCGCCACGCACCAGGCCCAGGCCTTGCAGGTAGGCGGCAAACCGGCGGCTCAGGGTGTCGGTCTCGGCAAAGCTGATGTCCTTGCCCATGAAGCTGTAGGCGGTGCGGCCAGCGTAGTCGCGAAAGGCCTGCTCCATCAGCTCCACCAGCGAACGGTACTGGGTCGCGTCGATATCGGCAGGCACGCCGGGCGGGTAGCTCTTGAGCCAAATACGGTCTGTCATCTCCAAGCCTCCTGGTTCTTCTGACGAGGGGCATGGAAATCCCCTCCCACGGCTGCTCACCTCGTTCAGCCACTGCCCCCTCTGCGAAGGGCTTTATCGGTTTGGATGCAGTTCGGCGATGAGAAAGCGCCGAAATTTTAGCACGGCCGTTCTTTTTTAAACAACTGTCATCGTCATCAGGCCCTGAGCACCGCCAGCACCTCGTCCAGCATCTTCTTCGCATCGCCAAACAGCATGCGGTTGTTCTCCTTGTAGAACAGCGGGTTGTCCACGCCGGCATAGCCCGAGGCCATGGAGCGCTTCATGACGATGGAGTGGTGCGCCTTCCAGACCTCCAGCACCGGCATGCCGGCGATAGGGCTGTCCGGGTCTTCCATGGCGCTGGGGTTGACGATGTCGTTGGCGCCGATGACGATGGCCACGTCGGTGTCGGGGAAGTCCTCGTTGATCTCGTCCATCTCCATGACGATGTCGTAGGGCACCTTGGCCTCGGCCAGCAGCACGTTCATGTGGCCCGGCATGCGCCCGGCCACGGGG
>JAFEES010000472.1 GCA_018240995.1 Pseudomonadota bacterium
AGACCAAAAATCCATCGGTTTTATTTGTTCCACCAAGCGTCCAACACTGCACTAGTGCAGCGTTTGGGTGCGACCAGGCTACTTGATGCGCTTGAGTGCGGGACGGCCACCGCCCGTGGGCGGTTGCGGCGGGCGTGGGCCGTCCTTGTCCTTCGCCTTGCGGGTCTTGCCATCGACGGACTGCAGCTGCACGGCGGCGCGCTCGGCGCCTTCGGGCGACGGTGCGTCCTGCTCGGTCATTGACTCGTCGGCGCCGAGCTGAATGTCGGCGTCATCGTCCAGCGGGAAGGCCATGCCCTGGCCGTTCTCGCGCGCATAGATGGCAATCACCCTGCGCACTGGGATCAAGATGTCGCGCGGCTTGCCACCGAAACGGGCCTTGAACTCGACAAAATCATTGCCGATCTGCAGGCCGCTGGTGGCGTCGTAGCTCACGTTGAGCACGATTTCGCCATTGTTGACATATTCACGCGGCACCTGCACGGAATCGTTCACGCGCACCACCAGATAGGGCGTGTAGCCATTGTCCGTGCACCACTCGTACAGGGCACGAATCAGGTAGGGGCGCGTGGAGGGGAGTTCCTGGGCGTTCATCATGCGCAAAGAAGATGGCGTTGAGTTTACTTGCGCATGACCTTTTCCGAGGGCGTGAGCGCCTCTATATAGGCCGGGCGCGAGAAGATGCGCTCCGCGTACTTGAGCAGCGGCGCGGCGTTCTTGGACAACTCGATGCCATAGTAGTCCAGGCGCCAGAGCAACGGTGCAATGGCCACGTCCAGCATGGAAAAGCCTTCGCCCAGCATGTACTTGTTCTTCAGGAACACCGGGGCGAGCTGGGTCAGGCGGTCGCGGATGTGCGCACGCGCCTTCTCCAGCGCCTTCTCGTTGCCCTTGGTGGCGCGCGACTCCAGCGCATTCACGTGGACGAACAGCTCCTTCTCGAAGTTGAGCAGGAACAGGCGCACGCGGGCGCGATCCACGGGGTCGCCGGGCATCAGCTGCGGGTGCGGGAAGCGCTCGTCGATGTACTCGTTGATGATGTTCGACTCGTACAGGATCAGGTCGCGCTCGACCAGGATGGGTACCTGGCCGTAGGGGTTCATCACGCTGATGTCTTCGGGCTTGTTGTACAGGTCCACATCGCGGATTTCAAAGTCCATGCCCTTTTCGAACAGCACGAAGCGGCAACGATGGGAGAAGGGGCAGGTCGTTCCCGAATAAAGCACCATCATGGTGAAGAGCTCCTAAAAATCAAAAGAGTGGCTGCCGGGGCAGCCACTCTGTGCAGGCTTGCGCAGCGCGGGAATGCGGCGGCGCAAGAACTCCTGGGGACTATTTGACGTCCTTCCAGTAGGCTGCGTTCAGCCTCCAGGCGATGAAGGTGAAGCCAGCCAGGAACAGCAACACCCACACGCCGACGCGAACCCGGGTATTTTGCGATGGCTCGCCCATCCACTGCAGGTAGTTCACCAGATCACCCACGGCCTGGTCGTATTGCTGCGCGGTCATGGTGCCGGGCGAAATCTGCTCCCACCCCTTGAACACCTGCTCGGTCGCACCGTGGCTTTCGCGCTCTTCGAAAACGGCGCGGCGCTCACCCTGCAACTGCCACAACGCATGCGGCATGCCCACGCTGGGGAAGGCGAGGTTGTTCCAGCCGGTGGCCTTGGCATCATCGCGGTAGAAG
>JAFEES010000473.1 GCA_018240995.1 Pseudomonadota bacterium
AAGCTCGGAATTTGAACGGGAGAAATGCCTACGTACAAACGCCTAAACCGACGCAACTCATTACACGCCCGGCCTTTTCGTGATAGTTCAAACCGCCAGAACAACGGCCGACTCATCGATGACCAGCACCACGCGTGAGCGTGCCCGCAGACCCGAGTCCGGCGCGGCAAAGCCCACCATCTGCACGCCTGCATCCAGCTGCACAGCCACCTCGTCGCCCAGCTCGCCGCGCGACACGCGACTGGCCCGGCCTGGCCATTGGTTGCCGCCTGCCGGCACCGGCGCCTTGGTGGCCGCCAGCACATGTACCGCCGTGGCCTTGCACAGCGCCTGCACCGGCACACCCGCATGCAGGCCCAGCAGTTCCGCGCTCTCCAGCGTGATGCGCGCAGTCACCGCCAGGCCGGCGGCCGCAGGGCCCACGCCACACAGGTGCACGCGCACGATCTGACCACAAGATCGCATGTCCTGCACGATGCACGGCCACTGATTGCGCATGCTGGTGCGCAGCGACAGCCGCGCCACGGCCAGGTCTGCGCCGCCGCCCTCCAGCTGCGCCAATGCCGACACGCGCGCCTGGCGCACGGCGTCGGCCGCGGCCAGCAACTGCTCGGCCGCGGGCGTGAGCCGCGCGCCGCCACCACCCGCGCCGCCCACCACGCGTTCGACCAGGGTCACGCCGGCCAGGTTGGTCAGCGTGTCCAGCGCCTGCCAGGCGGCCTTGTAGCTGACGCCCACAGCGCGCGCGGCCTGCGAGATGGAACCGCCCTGCCCTATCTGGCGCAGGATGTCGATGCGCTTGTCGACGATGCCATGGCCCAGGGCATTCACCAAGGATTCGGATTGCTGCATGGGCGGCATCATGCCTTTGAGCGTTCAGGTGCTGGCTATACTTCTCGCTATTCATATTTGGAATAGCGAGGCGATTCATGCACCCTTTGCGCTCCCTGGCTCTGGCCGCCGTTCTGTTGCCCACGGCACATGCCGGCGAGGTTTCCGTCGCCGTGGCGGCCAACTTCACGGCACCCATGCAGAAGATTGCCGCGCAATTCGAGCAGGACACGGGCCACAAGGCCCAGCTGTCGTTTGGCGCCACCGGCAAGTTCTATGCGCAGATCGCCAACGGCGCGCCGTTTGGCGTGTTGCTGGCAGCGGACGACACCACCCCCGAAAAAATTGGCAAAGAAGGCCTGGGCGATGGCAGCACGCGCTTCACCTATGCCATCGGCCAGCTGGTGCTGTGGAGCAAACAGCCCGGCTACGTGGATGCCGACGGCAAGGTGCTGCAAAAGACCGACTGGCAGCATATTGCAATAGCCAACCCCAAGCTGGCGCCCTACGGCCTGGCGGCCATGCAAACGCTGAACAGGCTGGGCCTGACGGCACAGGTGCAGCCGCGCATCGTGCAGGGGGAGAACATTGGCCAGACCTACCAGTTCGCCGCATCCGGCAACGCGCCGCTGGGCTTTGTGGCGCTGTCGCTGGTCATGGAGGGCGGCAAGCTGCGCGAAGGCTCGGCCTGGGTCGTGCCGGCCAGCATGCATGAGAGCATCCGCCAGGACGCCATCGTGCTCAAGCCGGGTCAGGGCAACGCAGCGGCGGCCGCGCTGATGGACTACCTCAAGGGCGACAAGGCGCGCGCCATCATCAAGTCCTACGGTTATTCTTTCTGAGCCGCCAAGCC
>JAFEES010000474.1 GCA_018240995.1 Pseudomonadota bacterium
AATTCGTCGATTCTCTGAAGCGGTAGACCAGGAAGGCCGGCCCCGCCAGCGGGATCTCGCGCGCGTAGCTGAATGAGACCACGATCTTGTCGTTGCGCTTGGTGATCTCCAGATCCTTGCCGGCGATGGAGTGGATGTCGTCGATCTGCGCGGCGCGGTCGAACGCGGCGCGGATCTCCGGCACCGTGTTGCCGTCGCGCGCGGCCTTGGCCGCGGCCTTCTTGATGTTGGCGTATTCGAGGAACACCGGCACCGACTGCCCGCCAATGGCAAACGCGGCCACGGCGAACAAGCCGACAAAGATCACGCCAATGAACGACAGCCCCCGTTGGCGCGCACGCGTTGCGCTGCGTTGCAGACCCATACCTGTATCCCTCTCTATCCAGCACTGATTAATTGAATGACCCGATGCGCTTGAGATTGCCAAAATTCATCCACACGAAGAAGGCCTTGCCGACGATGTTCTCGTCGGGCACGAAGCCCCAGTAGCGCGAATCGAGCGAATTATCACGGTTGTCACCCATCATGAAATAGTGGCCCTCGGGCACCTTGCAGGTCACGCCCTCCACGCTATATCGGCACAGGTCGCGGAACTTGAAGTTGCTTGCGCCCTGCACGAAGGCCGGCACATCGGGGTTGTTCAGGATGCGGTGCTTGTGCGTACCAAGCTGCTCCTCGAACTGCCTGAAGTAGCGCATCGCGTCCTGGTCGAAGAAGTCCGGCAGGGCCGTGGTGGGCACGGCCTGGCCGTTGATGGTGAGGCGCTTGTTCAGGTAGGCCACCTCGTCGCCGGGCAGGCCGACGACGCGCTTGATGTAGTCCATGCTGGGCTGGGGCGGGTAGCGAAACACCATCACGTCGCCGCGCTGCACCGGGTTGCCCTGGGTGATCTTGGTGTTGATCACCGGCAGGCGCACGCCGTAGGTGAATTTGTTCACCAGGATCAGGTCGCCCACGAGCAGCGTGGGGATCATGGAGCCCGAGGGGATCTTGAACGGTTCGAATAAAAACGAGCGCAGCAGGAACACCACCGCAATCACCGGGAACAGGCCCGCCGTCCAATCGAGCCACCAGGGCTGCATGAGGATGCGGCCCTTGGCCTCGGCGACGTCGCCATCCACCTTCTTGATGCCCATGCGGTCGAGCTCGGCGCGGCGCTGGGCGGCGGCATCCTCTATCGCCTGGGCTGCCTGGCGGCGGCGCGGCAGGAACACGAAGCGTTCGGCCAGCCAGTAGGCGCCCGTGACCACGGTGGCCAGCAGCAGCAGCAGCGCGAAGTTGCCTTCTATGGCGCCCAGATACCAGGCGCCGATGTAGCCCAAGAAGGCCGCCAGCACCGCGGCCGTGATGTATTGCATGGCTTGCACGCTGTTATTCCTCTACTTGCAAGATGGCCAGGAAGGCCTCCTGCGGCACCTCTACCGAGCCGATCTGCTTCATGCGCTTCTTGCCGGCCTTCTGCTTTTCGAGCAGCTTGCGCTTGCGCGTGATGTCGCCGCCGTAGCACTTGGCGAGCACGTTCTTGCGCAGTGCCTTGATGGTCTCGCGGGCGATTATGTTCGCGCCGATCGCGGCCTGGATGGCCACGTCGTACATCTGGCGCGGGATCAGCTCGCGCATCTTGGCGACCACGTCGCGTCCTCGGCTGGCGGCCACCGAACGATGCACGATCAGCGACAGCGCG
>JAFEES010000475.1 GCA_018240995.1 Pseudomonadota bacterium
CCTCCGTGAGTTGCTTGATCTCCCTGGCCGATTGGGCGCTGCGCTGCGCCAGGGCGCGCACCTCGGCGGCCACCACGGCAAAGCCGCGCCCATGCTCGCCAGCGCGCGCAGCCTCCACGGCGGCATTGAGGGCCAGGATATTGGTCTGGAAGGCGATGGAGTCGATGACCTGGGTGATGTCGCCAATGCGCCGCGACGCGTCCTGAATAGCACGCATGGTTTGGCCTACCTCGTCGACGGCCTGGTTGCTGCGCTCGGCGATGTTGCGGGTTTGTGCCGTCAGCTGGCTCGCCTGGTGGGCCGAATCCGCCGTGTGCTGCACCGTGCCGGTGATCTGCTCCATGGCGGCCGCGGTCTGCTCCAGGTTCGCGGCCTGGGCCTCGGTGCGCTGCGACAGGTTGTGGTTGCCCTGGGCAATCTCGGTGGTGCCGAGCACCATGGAGCTGCTCTGATCGCGCGCATCGCGCACGATGGAGCACAGGTTCACGCTGAGCTGGTTCAGCGCCTGCTGCAGTTCCCCGAGTTCGTCACTGCGGTTGCACTCCATGGTCTGCGCCAGGTCGCCGGCGGCCAGTCGGTTGGCCGTCGCGATCAGTGCTGTCAGGGGACGGGCGACCAGGCCTACCTTGAGATTCCAGGCGAACAGAATCACCAGTGCCAGCAGGCCCAGGCCCAGGGCCGGGCTCAGGAAATGCCCCAACAGGTAGCCCATGCCGATGTTGGCGAACGAGGCCAACAGGAGCTTGGCTGACAGTCCCAGGCGCAGCATTTCGTGCACCCTGCCCCCCAGCGTGCGCCGAATGGGTCGTCCGCTGGACAGCTGGTGCATGCACCGGCCGCTCTCCTTTTCCGTGCGCATGGTCGCGTAGAGCCGTTCGGCGGCGGCAATCTGCTCGCGCGTGGCCTCGGTGCGTACCGACATGTAGCCAATGGGCCGACCGTTTTCCAGCAGCGGCGTCGCATTCGCCATCACCCAGTAATAGTCGCCGTTCTTGCGCCGGTTCTTCACCGGGGCCGACCAGGGCCGGCCGGCGGCAATCGTCTGCCACATGTCGCGATAGGCCTCCTCGGGCATGTCAGGGTGGCGCACGATGTTGTGCGGCTGGCCCAGAAGCTCCTCGCGCGAGTAACCACTGACCTCGATGAACATCGGGTTGCAGTAGAGGATGCGCCCCTTGGTGTCGGTGGTCGAAACCAGGGTATGGCCGCTGGGGAAGGGGTATTCCTGGCCGGAAACGGGCAGGTTGATGCGCATGGGTGGACCTCACAAGGGCACGGGATGGCGGGATGGTCGAGGGCACTGGGTGGGAACCCGGTGCGGTGGCGTTTGCTAACTCAAGTCAAGGCAGGTGATTTTGTCGCATTCGAGATTTATGTAAATATTTGTTGCGATTTTGTGGTGGGGGGGTTACCCTGATTGACATGAAAAAACGCGCCCGAGGGCGCGTTCTTGGATGGGGTTGTAGTGGTGGCTTACTTGCCGGCCATCACGCGCACCATCTCCAGGCACTTGTTGGAGTAGCCCCATTCGTTGTCGTACCAGGCCACGACCTTGACGAAGGTCTTGTCCAGGGCGATGCCGGCGTCGGCGTCGAACACCGAGGTGTGGGTCTCGCCGACGAAGTCGGTGGCGACTACCTTGTCCTCGGTATAGGCCAGCACGCCCTTGAGCGCGCCCTG
>JAFEES010000476.1 GCA_018240995.1 Pseudomonadota bacterium
GTCATCCCCGCGCAGGCGGGGATCCAGTGCACCCCGCCAACGCTCCTGGATTCCCACCGGCGCGGGAATGACGGCGGGGGGCGGGTGTGGTTCCCAGGTTTCATCGGCTGCGGTTGGCGCGCGGCGCCATGGCTAACTGATGCGGCCTGCCCATCCAGGTCTGGGGAGCGTAAGCACCATGTATGAAGATTGGAGCAAGGCCGACAAGAAGGTGGCGCGCCGCCTGTTCGACGCCGCCCTGCAGGCCGAGCTGCAGGAGCTGATGCAGCAGTTCAAGGCCAGGGCCCTGGCCGCCGCAGTGCCGGACGACATGTGGGCGACGCAGGAATTCTTGTACAAGGCGGGGCGGGAGCTGGATCGCAAGTACGACTACCGCTATTCGCAACTCGACTTCCTGTTTCCACGCCTGCTGAACGAGGGGCGTGTCAGCAAGCAGGATTTGCGCGCCTTCTCCGAGCCGCTGTATGAGCGCATCCTGCACATCGCGTCCTTGTGGACTCGGGACGACGGAGAAGCGACTTGAGCGCCGGGGCGGGCCGAACGGCCGCGGCGACGATCAGGCAGCGCCTCACCCCCGCCGTGCGCATGGGCCTGTCCATCGCCCTGGCCACGGGGCTGTACGGCATCTCGTTCGGTGCGCTCGCCGTCGCCGCCGGGCTGACGCTGGCGCAGGCCATGGCGCTGAGCCTGCTGATGTTCACCGGCGGCTCGCAGTTCGCCTTCATCGGCGTCATCGCTGGGGGCGGCAGCGGCGCGGCGGCGGTGGGTGCGGCCACGCTGCTGGGCGTGCGCAATGCCGTCTATGGCATGCAACTGCGGCGCCTGCTGGCGCCGCGCGGCTGGCGCCTGCCGGTGATGGCGCAGCTGACGATTGACGAATCGGCCGCCACCGCCCTGGGGCAGGAGGCTCCTGGCGAGCAGTGCCGGGGCTTCTGGACTGCCGGCCTGGGCGTGTTCGTGCTGTGGAACGCGTTCACGCTGCTCGGTGCGCTGCTGGGCGACGCGCTGGGCGACCCGCGCCGCTTCGGGCTCGATGGCGCAGCCGTCGCGGCCTTCCTTGGCCTCTTGTGGCCGCGCCTGCGTGGGCGCGAGCCGATCGCGCTGGCGCTGGCCTGCGGCCTGGTGACGGCGCTGGCTATTCCACTTGTGCCGCCGGGCCTGCCCATACTGCTGGCGGCCGCCGTGGGCGCGGTCTGGGGCTGGCTTAGGCCCGCGCCGCCCGCGGCGGGGGAGGGCCAAGCGCCATGACGCTGTGGGGCGCCATCCTGCTGGCCTGCGCCTGCGCATTCGCCACCAAGCTCGCCGGCTACGCCGTTCCCGCGCGCTGGCTGCACAGCCCGCGCATGCTGCGCGTGGCCGGGGCCCTTACCGTGGCGTTGCTGGCGTCCCTCACCGTGATGAACACCGTGGCCGACGGCCACGCGCTGGTGCTGGACGCCCGCCTGGCAGCCCTGGCCGTGGCCGCGCTGGCGCTGTGGCTGCGCGCGCCGTTCCTGCTCGTCGTGGTGCTGGGGGCGGGGGCGGCAGGAGTGGTGCGGTGGGTGTGAGGGGGGCCTGCAATTCGACAGGAGCGGTCTTCGCCCAAGTAGTAAAGCGGCCGCTCAACGCCTGAACTAGACCGCGGCTAGGAGGCTGTCGGACTTGGAAATCGCCGGCTGCAAATCGACCGCAGCGGCCCA
>JAFEES010000477.1 GCA_018240995.1 Pseudomonadota bacterium
AAATTGTACTCTCACCTAAATGGGGTGCAAGGGGTCGCGAGTTCGAATCCCGCCACGCCGACCATTGATTGAAAAGGGCCACCGTTTATGCGGTGGCCCTTTTGCTTTCTGGGGCGTCGTCGGTGCTTAATTCGGAAGGCATCGCCAGCAAAACCTCTCGGGCTTGATGGGATGGTCGCCCTTTATAATGAGAGGCTTTTCTGCAAAAACGTCGCCCGGCCGCATCCAAAGCAAATTCTCAACAAGCAGCAGTCCGCAAAAACGTTTTGTGGGCTCCGGGCGACCCGACTCATTTCGGAGATCCCAGTGCTTTCGTCACTCAAGGCAGCTTTCCCGCCAGCCATCCTGGCGCTCGCAGACGGCACGGTGTTTATCGGCAATTCCATTGGTAGCGTCGGCACGACTGTCGGCGAGGTGGTGTTCAACACCGCCATGACCGGCTACCAGGAAATCCTCACAGACCCGAGCTACTGCCAGCAAATCGTCACCCTGACCTATCCTCACATTGGCAACTACGGTGTCAATGATGAGGACATGGAGTCCGCCAAGGTACAGGCCGCGGGCCTGGTCATTCGCGACCTGCCGCTCATCGCCAGCAATTTCCGTGCGCAGCAAAGCCTGGCGCAGTTCCTGAACGCACAGGGCACGGTGGCGATTGCCAACATCGATACCCGCAGGCTGACGCGCCTGCTGCGCGAAAAGGGTGCGCAAAATGGCGCCATCGTCGGCCTGGCCGCCGGTGAAGAGGCGACGCCCGCGCGCATTGCGCAGGCCATTGCCGCGGCCAAGGGCGCTCCCAGCATGGCCGGCCTGGATCTGGCCAAGGTGGTCAGCACGCCCAAACCCTATGCCTGGGAGCAGACCGAGTGGACTCTGGGCCAGGGCTTCGGCAAGCTGGACAAGCCGCGCTTTCACGTCGTGGCCTATGACTTTGGCGTGAAGCGCAACATCCTGCGCATGCTGGCCGAGCGCGGCTGCAGGCTCACCGTGGTGCCGGCCGAGACCACGGCCGAGCAGGCTCTGGCCCTGCAGCCCGACGGCATCTTCCTGTCCAACGGCCCCGGCGACCCGCAGCCCTGCACCTACGCCATCGAGGCGGCGCGCGTCTTTTTGGACAAAGGCATTCCCACCTTCGGCATCTGCCTGGGCCACCAGATCATGGCCCTGGCCCTGGGCGCCAAGACCTTCAAGATGCCCCATGGCCACCATGGCGGCAACCACCCGGTGAAGACGCTGGCCAGCGGCCATGTCTGCATCACCAGCCAGAACCACGGCTTTGCCGTGGATGCGGCCACGCTGCCAGCCAGCGCCTGCGCCACCCATGTAAGCCTGTTCGACGGCACGCTGCAAGGCCTGGAGTGCACCGACAAGCCCGCCTTCAGCTTCCAGGGCCACCCCGAGGCGGCGCCCGGGCCGAACGACATCGGCCACCTGTTCGACCGTTTCATGGCGTCCATGGCAGCAGCAGGCCAGGAGAAGAAATAATGCCCAAGCGCACAGACATTCAAAGCATTCTCATCATCGGTGCCGGCCCCATCATCATCGGCCAGGCCTGCGAATTTGATTACTCCGGCGTGCAGGCCTGCAAGGCGCTGCGCGAGGAGGGCTACCGCGTCATCCTGATCAACAGCAACCCCGCGACGATCATGACCGACCCGGCCACGGCCGA
>JAFEES010000478.1 GCA_018240995.1 Pseudomonadota bacterium
GCTAATTCAGGAAATACAACAATGCGCGCTCCGTGCTCGATTGCATCACGAGCCAGTAAATGCATCGTCAATATGTTTTCTTCGACATCCCCCAACTGCGGAGCGAACGCTATTGCCGCAACCCGCACCGGGGCGGGCGCCCGCTCCTCGCAGGTCGCCGGAAAAAGGCAGTCGGCACGTGCACTTTCAAGTATAGAACTCATTCCGACTTTTCCGTGTCAATAATGATCAATTTACAATCGACCAGTCTGCTTCAGGGGCAACTGGAGTGAATTCATCCGCAGAGCATGAGGGCTCAATAGTAGATTCCAGCCGCCACCTGATCAAACATTCTGCCATCCAGCTCTCTTGCTTCGGCAAACAGATTCCGCACAGTCAATCTCAGTCGCTCACGATCCGGTGCGGGGTCACGCGGCACGCACACTGCGGCGCTAAGAGACTTCCAAAGCTGCACACTCTCTGTCAATGTAGCCGCAAGTAAGCCACTGCCGCTCTCCATTTGCAATGCACGCTCCTGACAGGCTCGAAGCCAACTGCGACGCATGTTGAGCATCTCGAAGCACTTCCAATCCAGATAGTCGATCCGTCGAGTAGCACCTACATACTTGCCAGGCAAGGCTTCCAGGAGATTGGTACCGCCATCTAGAGACTCGACGAGTTTGGCATAAGCCAGGTCGCCAACCCAGCACCCCGCCGGATCCAGCGAAAACGCCTGATGGTGCTGCGCCATCTTTTGCAGCAGCCCGACGGGAAAATTCGTATGCGCTCCTTGGGGCGGCGCATCTGAAAACGACAGAAGATGGTAGCCCCCCGCCAACGCAGGCAAAAAATCGTTGAGTTGCATCACACCGATCCCGCGGTGCTTCGGATGTGGAACATAACGATTCTTGATAATGTACAGCGGCGTATCCACATAATGGACTTCTTCCACATCGACCGCAAGGACGGTGAAGACGTGACCTACATGGCTCTCCAAGCTCTGTTCATCTGAACGCAAGGAAGATATGAAGATTCCGATCTTTTCATCAGCGCAGGCGATAATTGCCATCCCTCGCTCGGCGACGACCTGCCTGATGTGGTGCAACGCAGCCTCGGGCGCCGACGGAACGAATGGCTTCAGTGCCTCGAGGAAGTCAGGTGCTCCGTCCGCATCTGGCCATGAATCCCCTATTGTCTGCGATACCTTCGACAAGGGTCCGACGTGAGTCACTTGTCCGGACTCGTCTTGCTTCACGGTAAGCGTAAAATCTATTAAGAAAAGCCATTTTTCTGCTTCTGGCGCCATGCCACGCAGACGCCAGTTGAACAGGCACATAGCGTCCAGGCAGGAAAGTTCGGACGCAAGGGCGTCTGAACGACCATTACTAGCGTAATAGTAAGGTATCCGGTATTTGAGATCGTCGTCACTCATGGTGCACTCCTTTTGCCTTTTCCGTCGCAAGACCATCGCTTTCCGGCCCCCCTTGATCCAAGTGGATCGCGCACGCCCGCGGCGCGCGAGGCACGCTGCACGTCTTGAACTACGCATGCGAGGGAGCGGTGCGTGTCAAGGTAGTTGTAGCTTCGCAGCCTTTGGCTGAATATCTTTGGCTCAAGTAGCGATCCCTATTGATCCAACCCCAAGGGCCGGAGTCAGCAGGGCCGCTGGCACAGCGACGAGATG
>JAFEES010000479.1 GCA_018240995.1 Pseudomonadota bacterium
AGCGCCGCCATGCGCAGGCGCCACCAGGCCGCCCCGCTGCTGCGATCACCCGACGGGGTCTGGGCCTGCAGCAATCCCTGCAGCACGGTCACGCCCACGAACCGGATCTGCACCTCGCGCCCGGCCCAGTCCTCGAACTGCTGGGCCAGCGCGGCGACGGCGGGCGCCTCGATCTCTGCCAGGCGCGACCAGTTCAGCGTCCAGGGCGGCGCGCTGCGCGCCAGCGAGGCCTGCAGCGCCGCCGCCGACTGCTGGGTCAGCGTGGGCGGCGCACTCCAGCTGTGCTCCAGCTGCACCGCCGCGGGCCCGGCCGGGTTGGTGGGCTGGTGCAGGCCCAGCTGCTCGGGCAGCGAGAACCACAGCGGGGCCGAGCGCCCGAAGCGCGCCGCATATTCAAGGGCCAGCAAATCGAACGGGTCCTGCCGGCCAGTGGCGCGGTACAGGTCGAACAACGTCAGCCATACCTCGTGCTGCTGCGGCTCATCCTTGCGGTACTGCGCCAGCAGCTCCTTGAGCCCCGCCTCGGCGCCCTCGATATCGCCGCTGGCAAAGCGAATGGCCGCTTCTTCGAGATCGGGGTCATGGACAAAGCCCTCGGGCTCCGGCGCGCCAGCGGTCGCCACGGCGGGCATGGGCAGCGCCTGCCCCCCCAGGGGCGGCTGCGCCGCGGCCTTGTCCCGCGCCATGGCCAGATCCATGGGGGTGGTGGGCGCGAAGGCATGGGCCTGGGCGGCAGCGCCTGCAGCCAAGGCCGCACCGGGCGGCACCGCGGGCGGCACCAGTGGCGGTGCGACGACGGGGCGTTGCGCCTCGCCGGGCAGGCCCTGGGCGGCGGGCTCGGGCGCGAATGCCGGCGCCTGTGTCGGGGCCAGGCCCTGATCCTTGCCCTTCCACCACTGCTGCGACATCTGGGCCTCGATCTCGTCGATCTTCTTGAGCGTGCCGGCACGCTCATCGGGCGATGTCATGCTGGTCGAGAACAGCGAGGCGGGCGCCTGCGCATCATCGCGGCGCCGCGGCCCCAGGGCCTCGCGCTGGCGCAGCTTGCGCAGCTGGTCGAACTCGCGCTTGCGCACGAAGTCGTTGCGCCGCTTGCGCTCGATCATCTCCTTGAGCATCTGCTTGCTGTACTGGCTGTCGCGGTTGTCATCCAGCGCATCCAGGTCAGACCAGTTGACCGTGGGGTTGCGCACGAACTTCACCATCTTGGACAGCAGTCCGCCAGCCGGTGTTTCGTCCTTGCTCATGGTTTGAAGCGGTGCGCCTTTATGCACCCTTTAGCGCACGCTGCTCCATGCTGCAGGCCGGCATGAAACTGGCGTCCCCCTGCCCGCGGCGCGCAGCGCCGCGAGAGCGGGGGGAAGGCGCGCAGCGCCTCAGGGGGGTGTGATTCACGTCAATCGCCAAACATCTTTTGCTTGAGCTCGCGGCGTTGCTGCGCCTCCAGCGACAGCGTGGCCGTGGGGCGGGCGATCAGGCGGCCCACGCCTATGGCCTCGCCGGTCTCGTCGCAATAGCCGTAGTCGCCGGCGTCGATGCGGGCGATGGACTGCTCGATCTTCTTCAGCAGCTTGCGCTCGCGGTCGCGCGTGCGCAGCTCCAGGGCATGCTCTTCCTCGATGGTGGCGCGGTCGGCCGGGTCGGGCACGACCACGGT
>JAFEES010000047.1 GCA_018240995.1 Pseudomonadota bacterium
GCTGGCCGAGCTGGCGACGGCCGGCACGGCCAGGAAGCTGGGCTTCAGCTCGCCCGGCTCGGGCAGCCCGGGGCATCTGGCGGCCGAGGTGTTCCACGAAGCCACGGGCATGAACGTCCTGCACATCCCCTACAAGGGCAACAACCCCGCCGTGCTGGCCGTGCTGGCGGGCGAGGTGGACGGCGGCGTGCTGGCCACCCCCAGCCTGCTGCCGCACGTGAAGGCGGGCAAGATCACGGCGCTGGCCGTCACCAGCCGCCAGCGCTCGCGCCTGGCGCCGGACATTCCCACCGTGGCCGAGGCCGGCTACAAGAGCCTGGAGCAGGAGGTTTTCTACATCGCCATGGTGCCCGCCGCCACGCCCGACGCGGTGGTGCAGGCGCTGGAGAAGGCGTTCGCCCAGGCGCTGACCAAGCCCGAGGTAAAACAGCGCCTGCTCGACCTGGATCTGGTGTACGAAGGCCTGACGGGTGCCGCCAGCGGCAAGCGACTGGCGGAGCTGTCCGAGCGCTACGGCCGCATCATCAAGGCGACCGGCATGAAGGTTGATTGACGCTATTTTAGTTATAGCTTCATACGCATGCTTCACGCAGATAGAAGGCTGATATGACCCAAAAAAGACCCAACATCATCTACATCGTCGCCGACGACCTGGGCTTTGCCGACCTGGGCTGCTATGGCGGGCGTGACGCCGACTTCGGCCCCGTGTCGCCGGTGCTGGACGGGCTGGCCGCGGGCGGCATCCGGTTCACCCAGGGCTACAGCAACTCGCCGGTCTGCTCACCCACGCGCTTTGCGCTGATGACGGCGCGCTACCAGTACCGCCTGCGCGGCGCGGCCGAGGAGCCCATCAACAGCAAGAGCCGCGGCAGCAACACCCTGGGCCTGCCGCCCGAGCACCCGACCCTGCCCTCGCTGCTGCGTGCCGCCGGCTACCGCACGGCGCTGATCGGCAAGTGGCACCTGGGCTATCCGCCAAGCTTTGGCCCGCTCAAGTCGGGGTATGAGGAAAGCTTCGGCCCGCTGTCCGGTGGGGTGGACTACTTCACCCACTGCGACTCCAGCGGCAACCACGACCTGAAGCTGGGCGATGCCGAGCACAGCGAGGACGGCTACCTGACCGACCTGCTGTCGCACCGCGCCGTGGAATACGTGCAACGCATGGCCGGGCAGGAAGCGCCCTTCTTCCTCAGCCTGCATTACACGGCGCCACACTGGCCCTGGGAGACGCGTGGCGACGCGGCCCGCGCGCCAGCCATACGCGACAACCTGTTCGACCTGGCGGCGGGCAACATCCATGTCTACCGGCGCATGATCCACCACATGGACGAGGGCATAGGCTGGATCATGCAGGCGCTGGAGCGCACCGGCCAGATCGACAACACGCTGGTGGTGTTCACCAGCGACAACGGCGGCGAGCGCTTCTCGGACAACTGGCCGCTGGTGGGCGGCAAGATGGATCTGACCGAGGGCGGCATACGCGTGCCCTGGATCGCGCACTGGCCGGCGGCAATAGCGCCGGGCGGCGTTACCGCCCAGCAGTGCATGACCATGGATTGGTCGGCCACCATGCTCCATGCGGCGGGCGTGGCCGCGCACCCCGACTACCCGCTGGACGGCCAGTCGCTGCTGCCCATGCTGCAAGACCCGGCCCGGGCCTTCGCGCGGCCCCTCTTTTGGCGCATGAACCACCGTGGCCAGCGCGCGCACCGCGACGGCGACTGGAAATACCTGCGCGTGGACGGCAATGACTACCTGTTCAACATCCCGCAGGACGAGCGCGAGCGCGCCAACCTGGCCAAGCGCGAGCCCGAGCGCCTGGCCGCCATGCGCGCCGCCTGGGAGGCCTGGGAGGCCACCATGCCGCCCATCCCGGCGGACGCCACGGTCAGTCTGGGCTACTCCGCCAAGGACATGCCGCAGCGTTGAAGTAATACAACACCCCCCTGAGGCCCTACGGGCCTTCCCCCCGCTCTCGCATCGCTGCGCGATGCAGGCAGGGGGACGCCACCAGTGCGGCGGGGCGGCCCTTGCACGGTGGCCCTCGCCTGGCGGGCGCCCGTTTCATGCGTCGCGGATCGTGCAGGGCGCGGTGATCACGCCACGGGCCCGGCCGCGGCCATGTCCTGCAGCCAGCGCGCGAACGCCGCCAGCACCGGCGGCTGGGGCTGGGCCGGACTGACGAGGTAGTAGCCGCGCTCACCACGCAGCGGCCGCGCGCAGGCCACGACCAGCTCGCCGCGTGCCATCTCGGCCTCGATCAGCATCGGCGGTATCAGCGCCACGCCCAGGCCCTGGGCGGCGGCGGCGGCCGTCATCGAAAAAAGCTCGTAGCGCGGCCCGTCCAGCGCGCCTGATGCGTCCGCCACGCCCATGGCCTCGAACCACTGCTGCCAGCCATAGGGCCGGGTGCTTTGCTGCAGCAAGGGCATGCGCGCCAGCAGCTGCGGCGCCAAGCCCTGATGCGCGCGCCCGGTGCCGCGCGGCATGCCCGACCGCTGGGCCGTCTGTTCCAGCAGGCGCGGGCTGCACACCGGCAGCACGTCCTCGGGCATCAACAGCTGGGCCTGCACGCCGGGCCAGTTCGCCACCTGCTCGGGCGTGCCGGCGTACAGGGCCGCGTCAAAACCCGTTTCGGTGAACAAAAAGGGCCGCGTCCGGGTTTCGATATGCACCACGATCTCCGGGTGGCGCGCCGCCAGCTGCGGCAGGCGCGGGATCAGCCAGCGCGTGGCGAAGGTGGCCACGGCCGCCAGCGAGATGGCGCCGCCATGGCCCTGGTGCGCCATCACGTCCAGCGTGTCCCGCTCCAGGGCCTGCAGCCAGCGTGCCACCTGGCGCCCATAGTGGCGCCCGGCGGGCGTGAGCACCACGCCATGACGCGTGCGGCGAAACAGCTGCACGCCCAGCTGGTCTTCCAGCGCCAGGATCTGGCGCGAGACGGCGCTTTGCGTCAGCGCCAGCTCCTGCGCCGCGCGGGTGTAGCTCTCGTGCCGCGCGGCGGCCTCGAAGCAGGCCAGGGCCTGGGTGGACGGCAGGTGTCTTCGCATGCCTGCCATCTTATCCAGATATTCGTATTTGTCATTTCTGAATGCAAATTACTCGCTTGCGCCATAAGGTGACAAGAGGGTACGATTCCATCCATCAACCTTGTCATGACTGCAATGCATAGGTTGAGCGCTTCCGCCACATTCTGCACCTATCCGCACAGGAGACACCATGACCCGCGCCGCCTTCCAATGGAACGACCCCTTCCACCTTGACCAACAGCTCACCGAGGACGAGCGCGCCATCCGTGACGCCGCCCACGCCTACTGCCAGGACAAGCTCGCACCCCGCGTGCTGGACATGTTCCGCCACGAGAAGTCCGACATCTCCATCTTCCGCGAGATGGGCGAGCTGGGCCTGCTGGGCCCCACCATCCCCACCGAATACGGCGGCGCCGGCCTGAACTACGTCAGCTACGGCCTGGTGGCGCGCGAGATCGAGCGCGTGGACTCGGGCTACCGCTCCATGGCCAGCGTGCAATCGTCGCTGGTCATGGTGCCGATCAACGAGTTCGGCACCGAGGCGCAAAAGCAGAAATACCTGCCCAAGCTGGCCAGCGGCGAATACATCGGCTGCTTCGGCCTGACCGAGCCGGATCACGGCTCCGACCCCGGCAGCATGGCCACGCGCGCCTATCGTGTAGATGGCGGCTACCGCCTCAAGGGCAACAAGATGTGGATCACCAACAGCCCGGTGGCCGACGTGTTCGTGGTCTGGGCCAAGGAGGTCGAGCCGTCCGGCACCGTGGGGCAGATCCGCGGCTTCATCCTCGACAAGGGCATGAAGGGCCTGTCCGCCCCGGCCATCCACGGCAAGGTGGGCCTGCGCGCCTCCATCACCGGCGAGATCGTCATGGACGACGTCTTCGTGCCCGAGGAAAACGCCTTCCCCGAGGTGCGCGGCCTGAAGGGCCCGTTCACCTGCCTGAACAGCGCGCGCTTCGGCATCGCCTGGGGGGCGATGGGCGCGGCCGAGGCCTGCTGGCACACCGCGCGCCAGTACACGCTGGATCGCAAGCAGTTCGGCCGGCCCCTGGCCGCCAACCAGCTGATCCAGAAGAAGCTGGCCGACATGCAGACCGAGATCACCCTGGGCCTGCAGGCCGCGCTGCGCGTGGGCCGCATGAAGGACGAGCACCAGAACGTGGTCGAGGTCACCTCGCTGATCAAGCGCAACAACTGCGGCAAGGCCCTGGACATCGCTCGCCTGGCGCGCGACATGATGGGCGGCAACGGCATCAGCGATGAGTTCGGCGTGGCGCGCCACCTGGTGAACCTGGAGGTGGTCAACACCTACGAGGGCACGCACGACGTGCACGCGCTGATACTGGGCCGCGCCCAGACCGGCATTGCCGCGTTTGCCAACTGACAAACCATAAAAACCATAGCTGCCAGCGCTTTATACGTAAGTGCTGGCAGCTTTTTTACTGCAATAATCAGCCGTGCCATCACAGGCGCAGCACCGCCACGCAACTCATACCGGGAGACACCACATGTTCCGTCGCAGCCTCCTCACCCTGGGCGTTCTGGCCCTGATAAGCAGCGCCGCCCACGCCCAGTCCGCCTACCCCAGCAAGCCCATACGCCTGCTGGTGCCCTTTGCCGCCGGCGGCACCACCGACCTGATCGCGCGCGTGGTGGCCGAGCCGCTGGGGCGTGAACTGGGCCAGGCCGTGGTGGTGGAAAACAAGGGCGGCGGCGGCGGCATCATTGGTGCCGCCGAAACCGCGCGCGCCGCGCCGGACGGCTACAACCTGGGCGTGGCCACGGTGTCCACCACCGCCACCAACCCGGCCATCAACCCCAAGATCCCCTACAACGTATTCACCGACTTCACGCCCGTGGTGAACATCGCCGCCACGCCCAACGTGATTGCCGCCAACCCGCAGTTCGCGGGCAAGGACTACAAAAGCTTTCTGGCCGAGGTCAGCAAGAACCCCGGCAAGTATTCGTTCGGCTCACCCGGCACCGGCAGCATCGGCCACCTGATGATGGAAATGTTCATGCTGGAGACGGGCACCAAGTTGATCCACGTACCCTACCGCGGCTCCGGCCCGGCGCTGAACGACGCCGTGGCCGGCCAGATCCCGCTGATCTTCGACAACCTGCCCTCGGCCCTGCCCTTCATCAAGGACAAGCGCCTCACGGCCCTGGTGGTCGCCGCGCCGCAGCGCCTGGCCGTGCTGCCCGACGTGCCCACGCTGGCCGAAGTGGGCGCGCCCAACGTGAACCGCATGGCCTACTACGGCATCGTCGGCCCCAAGGGCCTGCCCAAGGACATCGTGGACAAGGTGAATGCCGCCGTGCACAAGGTGCTGAAAGACCCGGCCGTGCGCAAGCGCATCGAGGACACCGGCTCGCTCATCGTTGCCGATACGCCAGAGAAATTCGCCCAGGAAATCAAGGCCGAATACACGGCCTACAAGAACGTGGTGGACAAGCAAAAACTCACCCTGGATTGAGCCCCGGCCGCACCGCGCACCACCCCGCCATGGCGGGATTTTTTGCTGCGATGGCGGCGGCTTTCAGATCGCCACTTGATTGACGCACCGACTCAGGGCCTCGGTTCAGGGATTTGTGGGATTCGCAGGGTTGGCGGAATACGTGCAGTTTCCTGTGACCCGCCACCGGCGGCCCAGCCACAACGCTACATGCACCAGGGCAATGAGTACCGGCACCTCCACCAGCGGCCCGATCACGGTGGTGAAGGCCACCGGCGAGGCTAGGCCAAACGACGCGATGGCCACGGCGATGGCCAGCTCGAAATTGTTGCCTGCGGCGGTGAAGGCGATGGCGGTGGTGCGCGGGTAGTCGGCCTGGATCAGCCGGCCTATGAAGAAACTGATGAGGAACTGGATCACGAAGTAAAGCGTCAACGGCACGGTGATCTTCAGCGCGTCCAGCGGCAGGCGCACCACGTCGGCGCCCTTGAGGCTGAACATGGCGACGATGGTGAACAGCAGCGCCGCCAGCGTGATGGGGCTGATCCGGGGCAGGAAGGCGCGCTCGTACCAGTCCTGGCCCTTGCGCCGGATCAGCGTGCGCCGGGTCAGGAAGCCAGCCAGAAACGGGATGCCCAGGTAGATCAGCACCGCCTCGGTGATCGTCCAGAAGCTCACGTCGATAACACTGCCTTGCAGGCCGAACAGTGGTGGCAGCACCGACAGGAAGAACCAGGCATAGGTCGAGAAGAACAGGATCTGGAAGATCGAATTGAAGGCCACCAGCCCCGCGACGTACTGGTTGTCGCCGCGCGCCAACTGGTTCCACACCAGCACCATGGCGATGCAGCGAGCCAGTCCGATCAGGATCAGGCCGGTCATATATTCCGGCTGGTCGCGCAGAAAAATCACCGCCAGCACGAACATCAGCACCGGCCCGATGATCCAGTTCTGCACCAGTGACAGCAGCAGCACGCGCCGGTCGGCGAAGACCTCGTGTAGCGTCTCGTAGCGCACCTTGGCCAGCGGCGGGTACATCATCAGGATCAGACCGATGGCGATCGGGACGTTGGTCGTGCCGATCGAGAGCGCATTGAGCGCATCGGGCAAACCGTCGAAGAACGTGCCCAATGCAACACCCAGCGCCATCGCGGCGAAAATCCAGACGGTGAGATAGCGATCCAGGAAGGACAGGCGCGATGGCGTGTTCAGCATCGAATGCCCGCTTTGGGGGCTGTCGTGATTCATGAGGTTTTCCTGTTTGCCAAAGCCCGCAGACGCTCCACTCCCACCGGCTCTTCGGTCAGAAGCGGCACGACGGCATGGCGTCGGGCATGTCGTGTGGCCACGGCGTCGATTTCCCGCAACTCGTTGCGTGCACGCTGGCGCAGTAGCTGGGACTGCGGGTGCGCGGCTGCCACACTGTTATTGACGACCCAGGCCCAGGGTTCAATCCCCGCGCGGCGCAGGTCGTCTTGCAGGTTGGCCGCTTCCAGCACAGGCGTGGTTTCGGCCAGGGTGACAATGAGCACCTTGGTCTGCTTGGGGTCTTGCAACTGCATCATCGGCGTCGTGAAGTGAACGCCCGTCTCGCCCATCTGGCGCACGATGTCGCGGTGGTAGGCACCGGTGGCATCGAGCAGCAGCAAGGTGTGGCCGGTGGGTGCGGTGTCCATCACCACGAACTTTCTTCCCCCTTCGCGGATGGCGCGCGAGAACGCCTGGAACACCGCGATTTCCTCGGTGCAGGGTGAGCGCAAATCCTCTTCCAGCAAGGCGCGGCCTTCGGCATCGAGCTGCGCGCCCTTGGTGTCCATCACATGCTGGCGGTAGCGCGCCGTGGCCTCCTGCGGGTCGATGCGGCTGAGTGCCAGATTGGGAAGGGAGCCTTCCAGCGTATCGGCCAGATGCGCGGCAGGGTCGGACGTAGTCAGGTGCACGGGCAGGCCCCGGCTGGCCAGCTCCACGGCGATGGCGGCGGCCAGCGTGGTCTTGCCCACGCCGCCCTTGCCCATCACCATGACCAGACCGTGCCCATCGGCAGCGACTTCATCGACCAGGGCTGACAAGTCCGGTGCATTGATCTGGTCGGGCAGCTCGATGGCATCGGCGCCATACGTGGCGTCGGTATCGACCAGCAGGTGATGCAGCGCATCAAGGCCCACAAGGTTGAACGGTTTGAGTGCGATCTCATCCCGAGGCAAGGCTTGGAGTACCTGCGGAATGGCCGCCAGTGTGGCCTGCTCTCTTTGGTAGATGGCGGCGGCAAGCGTATCGCTTTCGGCCTCGCCGGCAGGGAATACGCCGTTGATGACCAGGTATTGCTGCGACAGGCCGATGGCGGCCAGTTCTTCATGGGTGCGGGCCGCCTCGCGCAGCGTGGGGCGCTGCGCACGGGCCACCAGCACCATCCGGGTGCGCAAGGGGTCGGCCAACGCTTCTACCGCAGCCTTGTACTGACTGCGCTGCTTTTCCAGGCCCGCCAGCGGCCCCAGGCACGACGCATCGCCCTTGCCCGCCTCCAGAAAACCGCTCCATGCGCCCGGCAGTTGCAGCAGGCGGATGGTGTGGCCGGTAGGGGCCGTGTCGAAAATGATGTGTTCGTAGTCCTGCGTCAACGCCGCATCGGTCAGCAAGGCCGTGAACTCGTCGAAGGCGGCGATTTCCGTCGTGCAGGCACCCGACAGGGATTCTTCGATGCCGCGCACCACGTCGTCGGGCAGCACGCCTCGCACCGGGCCGACAATGCGGTCACGGTAGGCTTGCGCTGCCGCCTGCGGGTCGATTTCCAGTGCCCATAGGTTCGGTACGGCGGCAATCGCCGTGATGTGGTTTCCGATGCGTTCACCAAACACCTGCCCCACGTTGGAGGCCGGGTCGGTGCTGACCAGCAGGACGCGCTTGCCCTCTGATGCGAGCTGCACGGCCGTTGCGCAGGCGATGGAGGTCTTGCCAACGCCCCCTTTGCCGGTGAAGAAAAGAAAACGCGGTGGTTGGGTCAGAAAGTGCATGGTATCTCCTTGTTTAGCAGCAGCGGCCGCCAGAGCAGCAGGTGTTTTGGGCTGGAGAGGCTTCGGGCGCCTCGATGCCAGCCCAGCGGGTCAATTCGCTTCGGCTGGGGTAGCGACCGGCCAAGGCCACCTCACCATCGACCAGAACCAGGGGCAGCGCCTCTTGGCCCGAGCGTTGTAAAAAGCCTTTCACTGTCGGGTTTTCGGCGAAAGCGAGGGGTTGCTGTGCCAGGTTGAAGCGTTCGACCTGAGCCCCGTTTTGCCGGGCCCAATCCACGTCGGCGGCGAAGTTCACCAAGTTTTGATCTACTTCAACGCCGCATACACCCGTGCTGCAACACAGCGCCGGGTCGAAAATCTGGATGTTTGGCATGGGGTGTCCTTTCAAATCGGGTTGTTGATGACGTGACGCTCTTCACTCCTGGCCGATGTTTCGCAACTCGCGCTGCAGCGACATGGCGTCCAAGCGTTGCAGTGGCAGCGACAGAAACAGCTCGATGCGGCGGCGCAAAGTCAGCGCGGCATCCTTGAACGCCTTGAGCCGTTGTTCTTGGCTGCCTTCGACGGCTGCCGGATCGGGCACACCCCAGTGCGCCGATACCGGCTTACCCGGCCAAAACGGGCACGCCTCGCCGGCGGCGTTGTCGCAGACGGTGAAGATGAAATCGAACTCTGGTGCGCCGGGCGCAACAAACTCGTCCCAGCTCTTGCTGCGGTAGCCTGCGGTCGGCATGTGCAAACGTTCGAGCGTGGCGAGTGCAAGCGGGTGGACTTCGCCTTTGGGATGGCTGCCTGCCGAGTAGGCCCGAAAGCGCCCCCGGCCCAGCTCGTTGAGGATGCCTTCAGCGAGGATGGAGCGGGCGGAGTTGCCGGTGCAGATGAACAGGGCGTTGTAGGTGGTCTCGGTGGTCATGGGGAGGCAGTCCTTTCAGCAGGAAATACAGGCAGAGAGAGATTCATTAACCACGCAAGTACCGCCCTGGCAGCAGTGCTCGGTCATGTAGCCGAGCAGACCATTCATCTGCGCGAAGTCGGCGCGGTAGATCAGGTTGCGGCCTTGCTGCTCAATGGTGACGAGACCAGCGTGGGCCAACTCCTTCAGATGAAAGGACAAGGCGTTGCGAGCGACATCGAGCTGGTCGGCCAGGACGCTGGGCGTCAGCCCCTCGGGGCCGACGACGACCAAGGCGCGGAAGACGCGCAGACGCTGCGTGTGAGCCAGGGCACCGAGGGCGGAAACAGCTTGATCTTCATTCACCGTTCAATAATACAACTTTTATTGAATCGATTGAAGTATTAGCGCGCAAATCATTCACCGCATCTTGACGCCCGGGAATCAACGCGCAGTACCGCAGGATGCCCCCTGACAGCCATGATGTAACTGAACACCAATTCGCACAACTTGACGTACCCGCCGCCCAGGCCGCGGCGTAGAGTGGTTCCACGCTAGTTCACCCATCATCAGCAGCATCGCGGCGCGGTGCCTGGAGGTTGACATGCCTGGTCCGATGATTCACGTCAGCGTCATGCGCGCGGCGGCAAAGCGGCTCGGTGCCGAGGGCTACGCCCCTCAGGGCAGCGAGCGCATCAACCCCAAGTGGGTCGGCCCCGACCCCAAGGATCTTGGAAAGCTGATGCAGGCGCACAGCAATTTCTGCGCGCTCGGGGCCATAGGCCCGGATCTGTTTTTCTTCCTGCCCGATTTTCGTGACACCAAGGTCGGGCCCATCAACATCCCGCTATCAAGCGTGCTGGCCAATTTCGAGCATTTCCTGCTCGGCCTGTACGACAAGGTAGACCCCTACATCACCAAGTGGGAAAAATACATAGGCCCCATCTCCGAGGACACCGAGGAGGAAATCAGCCGCCTGACCGGCGGGCTGTCCGAAGTCGTGGGTAACGTCGCCGGCGAGCTCAGAAGCATCCTCATCACCGCGCTGGAAGACCTGGCCACGCAGAACTGGGACTTGTTCACCTACTTCTCGATGGGCCACAACAAGGGCTGGGACGAGCAGTCCTTCCTGTGGTCGGACATGCTGCACTACCGGCGCACCGGCCAGTTCGGGCGCGCCCTGTGGCGCGCCGCATCGGCGCTGCAGGACGCCGACCTGCGCGAGCGCGCCCAGGCCTATGCCCTGGGCTACATCACCCATGTGGGTGCCGACGTCACTGGCCACCCCTTCGTGAACGCCATTGCCGGCGGGCCGTTCCGCCTGCACTGGCAGCGTCACCACCTGGTCGAAAATCACCTGGACGCCTTCTGGTACCTGCGCGACAGCAACCGCCCCGGCTCCAGCACGCAATACCCGCAGCTGACCGAGTCCGCGCTGTACTACGACATCGCCTTCGACGAGTCTGACGCCAGCACCGTACCGCGCCCCGCCTACCCGGGCGGCCGCACGCTGCGCGAGAACTGGGAGCGGCGCCGCCTGCTGGATCTGGACTCCAAGCTGGCCGAGCCCATCGCCCAGTTGCTGCACGACGCCATCAAGGACGTGTTCTACAGCAACGGCGTGCACCCGAAGATTCTGCGCGAGGAAGACGGCCGGCCCACGGTGGAGCTGATCGAGGAAACCTACCGCCTGCTGTTTTCCTTCCTGAAGATGACCACCGTGGACGGCTTCGCGCACGAACCGCCCGAGCCGCCCGACGTGTTCCCCAACCTGCAGTTCCCCACGCCCAGCGACCCGCAGGAATCGGCGCCGGGCAGCGACAGCAGTGATTCAAACTGGTTCGACGACCTGCTGGACTTTCTGCTGTCCATCATCAACGCCCTGGCCTACATCCTGGAAGTGGCGCTGTACCTGGCCACCCTGCCCTGGGCGGTGCTGGCCGACCTGCTCACCTACCCGATACGGCTGGGCCTGTACTACGCGCTGGAGCTGCCGCTGTACCACCTGCTGAAAACCTTCCGCTCGGCCCTGGTGATGACCGGCTACATGCTGCCCATGGACGACGAAATCAGCCTGGGCCTGGTGGCCATAGGCCTGCCGGACAGCGCTGTGTTCCGCAAGGTGATGGCCGACATCGGCGACCTGTTCCCGGCCGGCGCCCTGCCGCCGCCGGGCAACCAGCCGTTTGCCGATCGCGTCTACCCGCACCTGTTTGCCGTGCAGCCCGAAGACGGGCGCACGCCGACCGAATACAAGACCCCCTGGGCCTACCCGCACGCCCAGCCGGCCGAGCTGGCGCAGACCGTGGTCGGGCCCTATGCGCAGCGCTCCCTGCCCACGGTGCTGTTCCAGCCCGTCGCCACCGGCGCCAACGTGCGTGACCAGTTCGAGACCGCCGCATCCCCGCAGTGGGTGGATCAGAACGCGCGCAGCCTGCTGCGCGCCGACAGCCACCTCGGCGACGCGGTCAGCTTCTCGTGCTATCAGATCTGGCTGCACACGCGGCAGAGTCCACAGCCCGGCCAGAAAGCCGAGCTGCCCTACGTGGACTGGAACCTGGATGCCGACCGCGGCTATGGCTACAAGGCCTGGGACTGGAATCGCAATGCCAGCGCAGCCAAGCACCGCGACCCGGAAAACAACGAGTACCCACCGCCCTGCGTCTGGCCGCCGCAGGTGCAGCCAGAGGACGGCAGCTATGACCGCAACCACATCCCGACACTGAAGCTGCACTGGGTCGGCTTCGGCCTGCCCGACCCGGGTTGCGACGACACGCCACCGCCACCTCCACCGATCAAATAGGCACAGGGTAGCGCCATGACCACGACCGCCAACGACAAATCCGGCAAGCGCTGCCCCTGCTGTGGCGCCGCCGTGCCCTGCCACCACGGCGAGCCAGAACGCCCGCCCTGCGGCTGCCCCGACCCGCACCGTGGGCGCCATTGCGAGCCCCCGCCGCGTTGCCCCGATCCGGGCACCGTGGATGTGCCGCAGGATCAGCCGCCGCCCAGGGTCACCATAGACCCGCAGCGCCCCGGCCAGGATCCGGGCCGCCCGCCGCGCAACACGCCGCAGGATCAGAACTGGTTCC
>JAFEES010000480.1 GCA_018240995.1 Pseudomonadota bacterium
GATCAGCCGCTTCCAGTAGAACGCCTTGCCGAGCGTCTTGATCATCGGCACGTCGAAGCCGCCCGCCGCAGTGATGGCGTCGGGCGCAGGCGGAATCAGCAGCTTGCGGTTCTGGCGGCGTTTTATCGTCAGCGGTACCAAAGTGACGCGCTGACCGCCGCTGACGTAGCTGCGGGCATCGGCTCCGACCTCGATGCGGACGGTGAGCTTGCGCGGATTGGTCGCGGCGCTCATGCCTGCGTTTCCTCGGCCTGTTCGCTGGATTCCTCGACCAACGGGTGCGCGCCGATGTCGGCACCGAAGCCGATCCAGCCGTCCTCGCGCCAGACGATGTCCAGCCCGTGCCCGTGCAGTTGCACCCGTTCGATCAGCAGCCGCGTGATGCGTTGCTGCTCGGCGGGGAACAACTGCGCCCACACGTCGCCGATGCGCTGCATCGCCACCACCACCTGCGCTTCGTCGAGCTTGCTACCTGCGGGATGCTGCTGGCAGGCGCGCCAGACCGCGATCAGCATCTGCGGAGCCGACAGTGCCGCGTGGATTTGCGCCAGCACCGCGTTCTCGATTTCGGCGGCGGGCAGATGACCCACGTCGGACGTACCGGGCGACAGGCTCGCGCCCGCGTTGCGCCGCTTGTGCAGGTAGGGAACGTAGTAGCGGTACTGCCGTCCGTTCTTCTTCTTGACGAAGGAGTGCAGCATGCGCTGCCCGTCGGGCGCGAACAGCAGGCCCGCCAGCAGCGCCGGATGCTTGGCTGCGTGCTCGCGCGGCGCTTGTTTGCGCCGTTCGATGAAGGCGTGCGCCGCGCCCCACAAATCCTGCGGCACGATCGCTTCGTGCTGGGCGGGATACCAGGCGCCGTGATTGCGGATTTCCCCCAGGTAGATGCGATTGCGCACCATCGAGAAGAGGTACTGCTGGTCGATGGTGCGGCCCGAGCGGTCGCGCCCGGCCTGCGTCACCCACGCCTTGGTGGTATGGCCTTCGATCTCCAGTTCACGCACCAGCCGCGCCGCCGAGCCATGCTCTGCGTAGCGCCGGAAGATGTCGCGCACCAGCGCCGCCTCGCGTTCGTTGACGACGAGCTTGCGCTCGACCACGTCGTAGCCCAAGGGCGGGATGCCGCCCATCCACATGCCTTTGGCCTTGCTGGCGGCGATCTTGTCGCGGATGCGCTCTCCGGTCACCTCGCGCTCGAACTGGGCGAAGGACAGCAGGATGTTGAGCGTCAGCCGCCCCATCGAGGTCGTCGTGTTGAACTGCTGCGTGACCGAAACGAAGGACACGCTGTTGCGGTCGAACACCTCGACCAGCTTGGCGAAGTCCGGCAGGCTGCGCGTGAGGCGGTCGATTTTGTAAACGACCACGGTATCGATCTTCCCGGCCTCAATGTCGACCATCAGGCGGCGCAAGGCGGGACGATCCATGTTGCCGCCGGAGTAGCCGCCGTCGTCGTAGCCGTCGCCGATGGCGATCCAGCCTTCGTGTCGTTGGCTGGCGATGAAGGCGAGGCCCGCGTCGCGCTGGGCTTCGAGGCTGTTGTATTCCTGATCCAGCCCTTCGTCGGTGGATTTGCGGGTGTAGACGGCGCAACGCTTCTTCGGCGTGACCGTCGGCATCGAATTGGCGCGCGGCGAACTC
>JAFEES010000481.1 GCA_018240995.1 Pseudomonadota bacterium
TCATAAAACGATCTCCAACTTTGGGTAAAGCGGTCTGAAAAATCATCAGGCCCCGGTAGGGGCCTGCGATCAAGACCGCCATGATTCACCGATTGCAGTTTTCCGGCAACAGGGAAAGCAAGGCTGGCGCTGTTGCCATTTTTTTGCTACGGCGGTGATGATTGTGACAGGCTGCCATCGCCGCGCGGGGCTGAAATATCAGGGAAAACCAGCAGTCTTGGGCGGCGTGGAGGACTCGCCAGTGGTAGACGCCGCCTGCCGCAGCCTGGCCTGGGGCAGGGCGACGCCCGCCGGCCAGCGGCGCAGCACGCGTTGAAAAATCAGCGCATTCGGGATTTGCAGCAGCGCGCCGGGCTCAGGCGCCGTGGCGTCTTCCAGCGTGGTGTACAGCAGGTTGATGTCCACCACCCGGCCCAGAGCGCCGGGCTTTTCGGCGGTGTCCAGCAACTCGATATGGTCGCCCACGCGAAATGGCCCTACGGTAAAGATCAGGAAGGCGCAAAACAGGTTGGACAGCACGCTCCAGGCGGCGAAGAAGGCCACCGCGCCCACCGTCGCAAAGCCGGTGAAGGCCGTCCACAGCACGGCGGCGGACACCCCCAGGCGCTCCAGTGCCAGCAGGCCGGCGCCGCCCAGGATGAGCCAGCGCACCACGCCGTTGATGGGCGTGAGCAGCTCATGCGGAAACTGGTAGTGGTCGCTGGCGCGCAGGATGAGGCGGCGCAGCAGGTGCTGCAGCAGCAGCGCCGCGAGCACGATGAGCGCGATCTGCACGCCGGGCACGATGACGTCGAGCCAGTCGTGCATCCATGGCGGCAGCAGGATTTTCAGGCGCTCCAGCATGCGTCCAGGCTTATTGCTCGCGGCGCAGCGCCGGGAACAGGATCACGTCGCGGATGCTGGGGCTGTCGGTGAGCAGCATCATCAGCCGGTCTATGCCTATGCCGCAGCCGCCGGTGGGGGGCATGCCGTATTCGAGCGCGCGCACGAAATCCTGGTCGAAGAACATGGCCTCGTCGTCGCCGCTGTCCTTGGCCGCCACCTGCGCGTTGAAGCGCGCGGCTTGATCCTCGGCGTCGTTCAACTCGGAGAAGCCGTTGCCGAACTCGCGCCCGGTGATGTAGAGCTCGAAGCGCTCGGTGACCTCGGGGCGCGCGTCGTTGGCGCGCGCCAGCGGGCTGATCTCGGTCGGGTGTTCCATGATGAAGGTCGGCTGCCAGAGCTTGTCCTCCACCGTCTCCTCGAAGTACAGCACCTGCAGGCTGGCCAGGCTGCGCGTGGACAGCCGCTCCTTTTCCTCGCTCTTGCCCAGTTTTTTGAGCGCGCTGATGAGCCAGGCGGCATCGTCCACATGGGCGCCGGCCTCGGTGTACTGGTAGATGGCCTCGCGTATCGTCAGGCGCTGGAAGGGCTGGGATAGGTCTACGGCGCGGCCGCCGTAGCTCAGCTGCAGCGTGCCCACTGCCTTCAACGCCGCGTCGCGTACCAGGGCCTCTGTGAAGTCCATCAGGTCGCGGTAGTTCCAGTAGGCCGCGTAGAACTCCATCATCGTGAACTCGGGGTTGTGGCGCACCGAGATGCCTTCGTTGCGGAAGTTGCGGTTGATCTCGAACACGCGCTCGAAGCCGCCCACCACC
>JAFEES010000482.1 GCA_018240995.1 Pseudomonadota bacterium
CGCTGTACGACCTGATGCACCGCCTGGGCCTCAAGCCCTGAAGAGTGACAATGCCCGTGGAGGACTACATGAAGATGAAGATGATGAAGACGCCCGTTTCCCGCCGCTTGGCCCCCGTCGCCACGCTGACCATGGCCTTGCTGCTATCGGCCTGCGGTGGCGACGACCCCGACAAGCTGGTGTCCTCGGCGCAGGACTACCTGAATCGGCAGGATGCCCCGGCAGCCATCATCCAGCTCAAGAACGCCCTCAAGGCCAAGCCCGATTTCGTCAAGGCGCGCCTGATGCTGGGCCAGGCCCTGCTGGCCACCGGCGACGCCGATGGCGCCGAGACCGAGTTCAAGAAGGCGCAGGATCTGGGCGCGCCGGCCGACGAGATCGTGCCGCTGCTGGTGCATGCCCTGTTGCAGACCCGGCAGTACGACAAGGTCACCAAGGACTATGCCGGCAAGCAGCTGGGCAGTGGCGAGGCCCAGGCCAATCTCAAGACCAGCCTGGGCATCGCCTGGCAGCGCCAGGGCCAGGCAGACAAGGCGCGCGAAAGCCTGGACGAGGCCCTCAAGGCCCAACCCGGCTACGCCCCGGCACTGCTGGAGCTGGCCCGTACCAGCGCCGTGACCGGCGACCTCGACGGCGCCCTGGCCGGCCTGGAAAAGATACCGCGCGATTCATCCTCCGCGCCTGAAGCGCTGAAACTGCGCGGCGACCTGCTGCTGTATGGCAAGCGCGACATGGCCGGCGCCCTGGCGGCGTACCAGGAGTCGCTGAAGATCAAGCCCTCCTACAAGGAGGCGCAGGCGGCGATCGTGGAACTGCAGCTGGTGCAGGGCAAGGTGGACGAGGCCGAGAAAGGCCTGCAGGAGCTGGTCAAGGCCGCGCCGGGCAGGCCGCAGACCCTGTACCTGGAGGCCTTGCTGGCCTTCACCAAGAAGGACTTCAAGACGGCCCAGGAAAAGACCCAGAACCTGCTGCGCGTGGCGCCCGACAGCCCGCGGGCGCTGGAGCTGGCCGGCATGACGGAGCTGCAGCTGGGCGCCAACGTGCAGGCCGAGGCCATGCTGTCCAAGGCCCTGCAACTGAATCCCGGCCTGGCCATGGCGCGCCGTGGCCTGGTGACCGCCTATGTGCGCCTGGGCCGGCTGGACAACGCCGTACCCCTGCTGCCCAGCGAGACGCAGGCCGGCAATGTCGATCCGGCCCTGCTGGCACTGGCCGGCCAGGTCTACATGCTGCGTGGCGAGGTGGATCGCGCGCAGCGCTATTTCGCGCGCGCCTCCAGCCTCGATCCAAAAGATCCCGCCAAGCGCACATCGCTGGCTCTGAGCCACCTGGCGGGCGGGCAGGGCGAGTCCGCCATCGGCGAGCTGCAAAACATCGCCGCATCCGACGAAGGCGTGGTCGCCGACATGGCCCTGATCAACACCCTGCTGCAGCAAGGCAAGACCGACCAGGCCCTGAAGGCCATAGACGCGCTGCAAAAGAAACGCCCCGCCGACGTGGTGCCGCCCTTCCTGCGCGGGCGCGCGCTGCTGCAAAAGGGCGACAAGGCCGGTGCCCGCCAGGCCATGGAGCAGGCGCTGCAGATCGACGCCAACTACTTCCCCGCCATCG
>JAFEES010000483.1 GCA_018240995.1 Pseudomonadota bacterium
GGCGTCGCTGGCCCCCACCCCTGCCCTCCCCCAGAGGGGGAGGGAGAAACATCCAACACGGAAGCAACCAAGCATGCGCCCCTTCTGGCTTGAACAGGCCCTGATGCAGGGCGACGACCTGGCCCCCGCGCTGCAGGGCGCGCAGACGGCCGACCTCTGCATCGTCGGCGGCGGCTTCACCGGGTTGTGGACGGCGATACAGGCCAAGCAGCGCGCCCCGCAGCTGGACATCGTCATCCTGGAGCGCGACCTGTGCGGCGCCGGCGCCAGCGGGCGCAACGGCGGCTGCCTGCTGACCTGGTCGGCCAAGTTTTTGACCCTGCGCCGCCTGTTTGGCGAGGCCGAGGCGCTGCGCCTGGTGCGCGCGTCTGAGGCCGCCGTAGACCATATTGGCGACTTCGTGCACGCCCATGGCATTGACGCCGAATACCGGCGCGACGGCACGCTCTACACCGCCACTGCAGCGGCGCATCTGGGCAGCATGGAGCCGGTGATAGCTGCACTGAGCCAGCATGGCATGGACAGCTACCACGCGCTGCCACCCGAAGAGGTGGCGCGCCGCTCGGGTTCCAGGCGCAACCTGGCGGGCTGGTTCTCGCCCCAGGCCGCCACCGTGCACCCGGGCAAGCTGGTGCGCGGCCTGCGCCGCGTGGCGCTGCAAATGGGCATACGCATTCATGAGCGCAGCCCCATGCTGAATTTTCAAGCCAGCCCGCTCGCTGTGGTACGCACGCCCTGCGGCAGCGTCACGGCGAAGAAGCTGGTCTTTGCACTGAACGCCTGGATGGCCGAGCAGTTCCGGCAGTTCGAGCGCAGCATCGCCATCGTCTCCAGCGACATGGTGATCACCGAGCGCTGCCCGGATCTGCTGCACGCCATGGGCCTGGCCGATGGCGTCTCGGTGCTCGACTCGCGCACCTTCGTGCACTACTACCGCAGCACCGAGGACGGCCGGCTGATGCTGGGCAAGGGCGGCAACACCTTTGCCCGTGGCGGGCGCATCGCGCCGGTGTTCGATGAACGCTCGCCCTACGAGGGGCAGCTGACGCAGGCACTGCACCGCTTCTTCCCAGCGCTGGCCGGCGTGCCCATCACCGCGAGCTGGAATGGCCCCTCGGATCGCTCGGTCAGCGGTTTTCCCTTCTTTGGCCGGCTGAACGGCGCGGCCAACGTGTTCTACGGCTTTGGCTATTCGGGCAATGGCGTGGGGCCGAGTTATATGGGCGCTCAGATCCTGTCCTCCCTGGTGCTGGACGAGGACAACGCCTGGACACGCAGCCCGCTCACGCGCGGGCCGCTGGGACAGTTCCCGCCCGAGCCGCTGCGCTACGTCGGCTCCATCGTGGTGCGAAACGCCATCCGCCGCAAGGAAGCCGCCGAGGACGCGGGCCGCGCTCCCTGGTGGCTGGACCGGCAGCTCAGCCGCCTGGCGAATGCTGCGGGTAAGAGCGACAAGGGCTGATTTTTGATTGTTTTTCGTGTTTTGCGCTTGTTGGTAGTGCGCTGACAGCTATTATTTTTGATGTTGATTTCATAGCTGATGTGGCTGGCCGGGATATGCGCCCGGCGGCGCCAGCCCACCCCGCGCGAGGCCGAGCGCAGCG
>JAFEES010000484.1 GCA_018240995.1 Pseudomonadota bacterium
GAACAACCGCATGGTGCTCAAGCCCAGCGAGAAGACGCCGCTGTCGGCCTATGTGCTGGCCGATATCCTGTACGAGGCTGGCCTGCCGCCCCAGATGCTGTCCGTCATCACCGGCGACCCGCGCGTGATCGCCGACGAGATGCTGACCCACCCCGACGCGGATCTGGTGAGCTTCACCGGCGGCGTGGCGATCGGCAAGTACATCGCCGGCAAGGCGGTCTACAAGCGCCAGGTGCTGGAGCTGGGCGGCAACGACCCCATCATCGTCATGGAGGACGCCGACGTGGAGGAGGCCGCGACGCTGGCCGCCAGCGGCTCGTACAAGAATTCGGGCCAGCGCTGCACCGCCGTCAAGCGCATGCTGGTGCACGAGAAGGTGGCCGATGAATTCGTCGAACGGTTGGTGAAAAAGACCAAGGCGCTGAAGTACGGCGACCCCATGGATCCGCACACCGACATGGGCACGGTGATCGACGAGGCCGCCGCTATCCACTTCGAGAGCGTGGTGAGCGAAGCCATCGCCGGCGGCGCCCAGCTGCTCGCCGGCCATGTGCGCCGCGGCGCGCTGTATGCCCCCACGGTGCTCGACCGCGTGAACCCCGAGATGACCGTGGCCAAGCACGAGACCTTCGGCCCGGTATCGCCGGTGATCCGCTTCCGTGACATCGACGAGGCGATACGCATCTCCAACGGCACGGCCTACGGCCTGTCGTCCTCGGTGTGCACGAATCGGCTGGACTACATCACGCGCTTCGTGCGCGAGCTGCAGGTGGGCAGCGTCAACGTGCGCGAGGTGCCGGGCTACCGCCTGGAGCTGACGCCGTTTGGCGGCATCAAGGACTCGGGCCTGGGCTACAAGGAAGGCGTGCTGGAGGCCATGAAGGGCTTCACCAACACCAAGACCTATTCGCTGCCATGGTGATGCCCGCCGCGCTGGGCCTGGCCGAGATCGAGCAGCTGTTCACGACAAAAGGTCACGCCCAGTACGACGGCGAGCCGGTCACGCAGCTGGAGCATGCGCTGCAGTCCGCCCACCTGGCCGAGCAGGCCGGCGCGGACGGCGCGCTGATCGCCGCCGCGCTGTTGCACGACCTGGGACATCTGCTGCACGAGCTGCCGGGCTCGCCCACGCTGGAGGGCGTGGACGATGTGCACCAGTACCGCTGCCTGCCCTATCTGCGCGGCCTGTTCGGCGAGGCCACGCTGGCGCCGATACGCCTGCATGTGGACGCCAAGCGCTGGCTGTGCGCGCGCGAGCCGGGCTATCTGGAGAGCCTGTCGCCCGACTCGGCGCGCAGCCTGCGGCTGCAGGGCGGGCCGTTCACCGAAGAGCAGGCCCAGGCCTTCGAGGCCCTGCCCTACGCGCGCGACGCGCTGCGCCTGCGCCGCTGGGACGATGCGGCCAAGCAGGAGGGGCTGGCCACGCCCGGCCTGGCGTATTTTTTGCAGCGCTGTGCCAAGGCCTGATCTGTATTTCTCCTTCCCCCTGTGGGGGAAGGTAGGGATGGGGGCCGGCACGCTCTGGCGCGGCGTTGGGTGAAGGCTGGCGTCGCTGGCCCCCACCCCTGCCCTCCCCCAGAGGGGGAGGGAGAAACATCCAACA
>JAFEES010000485.1 GCA_018240995.1 Pseudomonadota bacterium
GCGCCAGCACACGAGGAGCGCCGTCGTCGTGCAGCGCCGGGGGGCGCAGGCGCTGCTCATGAATATGTCGTGGCGGGAGATGGATGAGAGGGCGCGGGCGGTGGCGGCGGCTGTTGCCTGAAGCCTCATGCGCGCCATTTGGCGCCCAGACACCCTACCGTGATGTCGATCCGCTGAACACCGCAGGCACATCCCGCGCGCCATGCAGGATGCGCACGATCACCACCGCATCGGGCTGCGCCTCAAAGAAGATGACGTAGTGGCCGTGGGCGCAAGAACGAATGCCGTCGCCCAACTCGGGACGCTGGCGATAGCCGGGCGGGTTGAGGGTGATGCGCTGACACTGGACGCGCAGCTCGCGCACGAAGCTCACCGCGCGCACCGGGTTGTCTGCTGCGATGTAGTCGGCAATGGCTTCGAGGTCTTGCTCGGCCAAAGGGGTGAAGACCAGGCGCATCAGCGCTGCGCTTGTGCGGCGTACTTGGCTTCAAGGCGGTCGAATACTGCATCCGCAGGCTTCGCCAGGCCGCTCGCCCGACCTGCTGCAATCTCTGCACGCAACGCGTCGAGTTCGAGTTGTTTGCGCTCCTCGCGCTCTTCCAGCAGGCGCAGTCCCGCCCGCACCACCTCGCTGACGTTGTTGAAGCGACCGCTTTGCACCTGGTCACGAATGAAAATTTCGAAATGAGGGCCAAGGGCGACGCTGGTGGGCATAGCTACTCTCCTAACTATTAATAATAGTTATTGTCTGCCGTGCGCACCGGGTCGTCAATGTTCCAAGCCCATACGCACCTGTCTTACGCTCGGGCCCATGCACTCCCCCCAGCACCTCGCCACCCAACTCGCCCGCGCCTGGCAACGCGCCGACTGGCGCGAAAAACAGTTGCTGAACGCCGCCAACGCCTGGCCGCTGCGGCTTGCCATTGCCGCGCCCAGCGCCACGCAGTTCCGCGACGACAGCGCCGCCGTCGCCCAGCACCTGCAGGCCTGGCGCGCCGTTGCCGCGCAGGGCCTGGGGCGGGTGCTGTGGCAGGCGCGCCAGTACCAGGCGGCGGCGGCGCCGGTCGAGCTGCCGGTGCAGTGGGAGCTGGCCAAGCCATCGGACTACCTGGCCGCCATCCGTGCCCTGCGCCCCGCTGGTCATGCCGACATTGCCGCCGACTACCAGGCGCTGACCGCCGTGCTGGCGCGGGTGGACGCGCCGTTCCACCGTCTGCTGCTGCGCCGCCTGGCGCTGTGGCGCGGCGTGCCTGTCGAGGATGTTGCAATCGCAGCAAACATGGCGCTGCAGCTCTCCCCCGGCTGCGCCCAGGGCCGGCCCTTGCGCGCACTGGCCTTGGCGGGCAACGACAGCAAGTTCTTCGAACGCCACGCCGCGCTGCTCACGGCCCTGCTCGACGTGCGCTTTGACGGCGAGGCAAGTCGCGCCGGCCTGACCGCGTTTCTGGACGCCAGCGCCGGCGATGAACATTGGCTCTTGGTAGCGCCGCTAGCTCCCGGCTTGCTGGCGTTTGCCCGTCAACGCGTTGCTGCCAGCGAATTAACCTGAAGTTCCGCGCCCTTCGAAGAGGGCCGACGCCGGCAAGTCCTTGTCGCACC
>JAFEES010000486.1 GCA_018240995.1 Pseudomonadota bacterium
CACGCCCGAGGGCAACATCATCCTGGACTTGGATGTGAACAAGGACAGCCGCGGCGAGAGCACCACCCAGGGCGTGGCCATTGACACCAAGCACATCAAGACCCAGGTACTGGTGGAAAACGGCGGCACCGTGGTCATCGGTGGCATCTTCGAGATGGAAGAAACCAACCAGGAAAACAAGATCCCGGTGCTGGGCGACGTGCCCGTGGTGGGCAACCTGTTCAAGAACCGTACCAAGGAATCCACCAAGCGCGAGATGCTGGTGTTTATTACGCCCAAGGTCATTACGGATCGTGGGCCTGTGCGTTGAGTTAGAGCGTTGAAAGTGAAGCAATCATGAAAGTTTTACGTATTGGTGGTATCACCGTAGTTTGTGCGGCAACACTCGCGGCATGCGGAGGTGGTGGCGGCAGTGGCGGGGAGTCGCATGCACAATATCAAATCACGTTGCGCGCTGATAAAACAATATTGCCATTGAATGCATCGGGGCAAGCGGCAGGCATTGGCGCATATGCTCCGTTCACTACGACCTTGTATGTGAGTGCCACTGAGGCAGGTCGTCCCATTCCAGGTGCGGATGACAAGACTTTCGCCTGCGATGTCAAGGGAGGGTTGAATTCTGGGTCTTTGTATTACCTGGACGGCAATAAGGAGCACGAAGATGACAAGGGCAATGCGTTGTCCTATCGCAGCATCACTCTGGGAGCAAACTCGGGGGGGAATTCCTTTCATTTTCACGCCGGCACAGCGGCAGGCGATGCGACTATCACCTGTTCGGTGACCGATCCACGGGATAAAAAGCAGTATTCCGCCAGCGTGAATATCAAGGTGGGGCAGGCCACTGCCAACCCGGGGCGGGTGGAGGGCTTCACGCAGGCCCTGGGCTATCTTGGAACAACGAAGAATCTCAAGGGGTTGCCAACGGCTGTGGCAATTCAGGCGCGCGTCTGGGACGATGCCAACCAGCCTGTGCCCAACCCCAGTGCAGACAATTTGCAGGTGCGTATTCGCCCGATGGGTGATGCTGCGAATGGAGCACGTCTGCTTGAGGGGGGCAAACCAGGCAACGGTGTAATTCAGCTGCGCACAGTGGGTGGTGTGGGCCAGTTTGCTCTGGCCAGCGGTGCCAACAGTGGCCCTATCGTGCTCGAATTCACGACGGACCGTGCCGATAACAATGTCAGCAATGGTATTCAGGACCCCGTGATTTCGCTGATGCAGGTGTATGCCGTTGATGAAGTCGCTAGCACCCCGCTGGCGTTGACGGCAGCCAATTTCGGCACTTTGACGAATGGTGTGGAGTTCGCTTATGCGCTGGAGGCAACCGGTGGGGTGCCACCATATACTTGGGTGGTTTCTGGCTTGCCCGCAGGTTTGACGGCCGACAGCTCTGGCATCATCAGCGGTACTCCCAAGTCGCCTGCCGGCACTTATCGCGCCAAGGCGAGGGTGACCGATAAGAATGGGCAGTACCAGGATGCCGACATGACGCTAACACTCGTCGGAGATCACCGAGAGGTCAAGCCGGAAGATTTCGTGATCAATGGTTGCCCGGCGGCTCAGAACATCAATGTCCCTTGTCCAATTTCTGCTGCTACG
>JAFEES010000487.1 GCA_018240995.1 Pseudomonadota bacterium
CGCCACGCGCAGGCGGTTGCCCGGCGGCTCGTTCATCTGGCCGTAGACCATGGCCACCTTGGACTGGCTCAGGTCTTCCTGCACCACGACCTTGGAGTCGCTCATCTCGTGGTAGAAGTCGTTGCCCTCGCGGGTACGCTCACCCACGCCGGCAAACACGGACAGACCCGAGTGCGCCTTGGCGATGTTGTTGATGAGCTCCATCATGTTCACGGTCTTGCCCACGCCGGCGCCACCGAACAGGCCCACCTTGCCGCCCTTGGCAAACGGGCACACCAGGTCGATCACCTTGATGCCGGTTTCCAGCAGCTCCTGCGAGGGCGACAGCTCGTCGTACGCGGGAGCCTTGCGGTGGATGGAGGCGGTCAGCTCCTGGCTCACGGGGCCGCGCTCGTCGATGGGGTTGCCCAGCACGTCCATGATGCGGCCCAGCGTCGCCTTGCCCACGGGCACGGTGATGGGGTTGCCGGTGTTGGTCACCATGATGCCGCGCTTCAGGCCGTCGGAGGAACCGAGGGCGATGGTACGCACGATGCCGTCGCCCAGCTGCTGCTGCACTTCCAGCGTCAGGGCCGAGCCTTCGAGCTTGAGGGCGTCATAGACCTTGGGCATCTGGTCACGCGGGAACTCCACGTCCACCACGGCGCCGATACATTGAACAATCTTGCCTTGCACTTGAGCCATTTGATTTGCTCCAGAAATTTGTAAAACCGGTTAAACGGCCGCTGCACCGGCCACGATCTCCGAAAGTTCCTTCGTGATCGCCGCCTGGCGCGTCTTGTTGTAGACCAGCTTGAGCTCGTTGATGACGTTGCCCGCGTTGTCGGTGGCGGCCTTCATGGCCACCATGCGCGCCGACTGCTCCGAAGCCATGTTCTCGGCCACGGCCTGGTAGATCAGCGACTCGACATAGCGCACCAGCAGCTCGTCGATCACGCTCGCCGCATCGGGTTCGTAGATGTAGTCCCAGTCATGACCAGTCTTGCCCGCCTGCAGCCGCTCGGAGGACAGGGGCAGCAGCTGCTCCACCACCGACTCCTGCTTCATGGTGTTGATGAACTTGGTGTACGCCAGGTACACCGCGTTGATCTTGCCTTCGGCGTAAGCGTCCAGCAGCACCTTGACGGGGCCGATGAGCTTGTCCAGATGCGGTGTGTCGCCCAGACCGACGGACTGGGCCACGACCTTGGCGCCCACGCGGTTCAGGAAACCCAGGCCCTTGTTGCCAATGGCCACGGCCTGTGTCTGCACGCCCGCGGCCTGCAGCTCGCGTAGCTTGTTGGTCACGGCGCGCAGCACGTTGGTGTTCATGCCGCCGCACAGGCCCTTGTCGGTCGTCACCACGATGACGCCGGCCGCCTTGGCATCGTGCACCTTCATGAAGGGGTGCTCGTACTCGGGGTTGGCCTGGCCGAGGTGGGCGGCGATATTGCGCACCTTCTCGGCATAGGGACGGGCGGCGCGCATGCGATCCTGCGCCTTGCGCATCTTGGACGCGGCCACCATTTCCATGGCCTTGGTGATCTTCTTGGTGTTCTCCACCGATTTGATCTTGCCGCGTATTTCCTTGCCTGCTGCCATGTCGTCTCCT
>JAFEES010000488.1 GCA_018240995.1 Pseudomonadota bacterium
AACTTCACCGCCATGCTGCGCCTGGACCACAACCGCGCCGCCAGCCAGATCGCCAGCAAGATGGGCGTGGCCGTGGGCGACATCGAAAAGCTCGCCGTGTGGGGCAACCACTCGCCCACCATGTACGCCGACTACCGCTTCGCCACCGTGGGCGGCAAGTCCGTCAAGGACACGATCAACGACCACGACTGGAACGCCAACACCTTCCTGCCCACCGTGGGCAAGCGCGGCGCGGCCATCATCGCCGCGCGCGGGCTGTCGTCTGCCGCCTCGGCCGCCAACGCCGCCATCGACCACATGCGTGACTGGGCCCTGGGCACTAACGGCAAGTGGGTCACCATGGGCATCCCGTCCAACGGCGAATACGGCATTCCCAAGGACGTGATGTTCGGCTACCCCGTCACCTGCGAAGGCGGCAAGTACCACATCGTCAAGGATCTGCCGATAGACGCCTTCAGCCAGGAATGCATCAACAAGACCCTCGCCGAGCTGCAGGGCGAGCAGGACGGCGTGAAGCACCTGCTGTAAAACTGATAGCTGCTTGCGCTTGATGGTGGCGGTTTCAATGTCAAAAACCATTGAAATTGCCGCCCATCAAGCGTCAACCGCTCTCGTTTTTAAAGAAATGCTGTTGCCGTTGTGCCTTGCGCGTTGCAGTGGCAACACCATTTTTTTAGTCCCTTCGGTCACTCCCCAGCACCCATGAGCACCGCCGCCCCCCATCCTCGCGAAGTCCTGCTTGGCAGCCAGGCCGCGGCCCTGGCCCTGCCCGTGTGCGACCATTACAGCGGTGTCGAGCTGCGCATGCGCAAGAGCCTGCAGCTGCAGGCCGAAATGCTGCAGGAGTTCGGCCACTGCGTGTTCGACGTCACGCTGGACTGCGAGGACGGCGCCCCCGTCGGCCAGGAAAAGCAGCATGCCCAGCTGGTGGCGCAGCTGGCCAGCAGCGCCGCCGCCGGCGCCCGCGTGGCGGCGCGCGTGCATACCGTGGACCACCCCGCGTTCGCGCAGGACATGGACATCATTGCCGGCCAGGCCGGCCAGCGCCTGGCGCACATCATGATTCCCAAGGTGGAATCGGTGGACGACGTGCTGCGCGCCGAGCGCGCGCTGCTCGCCGCCGGGGCAGGGCATTTGCCGCTGCACGCGCTCATCGAATCGCCCGCCGCCGTGCACCGCGCCTTCGAGATCGCCGCGCACCCGCGCATCCAGAGCCTGAGCTTCGGCCTGATGGACTTCGTCTCCGCGCATGGCGGCGCCATTCCGGCATCGGGCATGACCTCCGCCGGCCAGTTCCAGCATCCGCTGGTGCTGCGCGCCAAGCTGGAGATCGCCGCCGCCTGCCACGCCAACGGCAAGGTGCCCTCGCACTGCGTGGTCACCGAGTTCAGCGATACGGCCGCCATGCAGGCCGCCGCCGGCCGCGCCGCGCGCGAATTCGGCTACACGCGCATGTGGAGCATCCACCCGGCGCAGATCCGTCCCATCCTCGCCGCCTTCGCGCCCGAGGGCGCCGAGATCGAGCGTGCCGCGCGCATCATTGGCGCCGCCATCGCCGCCGACTGGGC
>JAFEES010000489.1 GCA_018240995.1 Pseudomonadota bacterium
AGCCGACCGCCTACGGCGGCGGCTGAACTCAGGGCTACAAGGGCTTCCCCACCTTTGCAAGCAATACCTCTCCCTGGGTTGATCGCACAGCGATCAACCCAGGCATGGTTTTCGTCAATTTCAGATCAGCTCCCAGCCTTGTGCATGCAGCGCGTCGATGCTTCTTGGCAAACGGTGCGGACGGCGTGACTACAAACGGTCATTACGCTGCCTTCTGGTTGGCAGCAAACCCTGATGAAAGACGCGCGCCGGGGGCTCCATTCGTTAGTCGGGCTTTGGGATGGCTCCCATGAGTCCCCTTGAGTTAACCGAGCATTCCCCGGCGCAGGTCCTTGCCTTTTGCACATCAACGACTGCCTTCACGCGGCGGATTTCTGATCTGTCAGCTTGTTCTGGTGTCTGTTGCGTAGCCGGCCCAGCTCACGCGGGCATCTTGAAGGCCTCCCCGCGCTGCAGCACGGCCCAGCACATGCGGGCGTTCTTGGCGGCAATGGCCACCACGGCGCGCCAGTAGCCCCGGCGCTCGGCCAGGCTGCGGGCCCAGCGGCTGATGGGGTCTTGCTTGGGCGTGCGGGTGTTCATGGCAGCGGCAAGCACCGCTCTGGCTCCCATCACCAGCAGGCTGCGCAGGTAGGCGTCTCCGGCTTTGGTGATGCGTCCCAATCTCTGCTTGCCGCCCGAGCTGTATTGCCCGGGCACCAGGCCCAGCCAGGCGCTGAAGCTGCGCCCGCAGGCGAAGTCGTGGCCATTGCCCACGGTGCTGATGAGTGCCATGGCGGTGGTCTGGCCAATACCGCCGAGTTGCATCAACTGCTGCGCCTGGGTGCTGTGGCGGGCCATGAGGGCGATGTGGCGGTCGTACTCGGCGATGCGTTCATCAAGCCGGGTGACTTCACTCAAGAGATCGCCGATGACAGTGTTGGCCCAGCCGGGCAGCTCTTCGAGGCGTGCCAGCGCTTCACGGCGCACGGTGGCGGCTTTGAGGGGCAGCACCAGCCCCAACTCCGAGAGCAGACCCCGAATGCGGTTGAGCGTGGCGGTGCGTTGTTCCACGAATCCCTGGCGGGTGCGGTGCACCATGAGCTGGCCTTGCTGCTCGATGCTCTTGTGGGGCACGAAACGCATCTGGGGGCGGGTGACGGCTTCGCAGATCGCTGCGGCATCGGCCGCGTCGTTCTTGCCGCGTTTGCCCGAGAGGCGGTAGGGGGCGACGAACTTGGGGGCCATCAGCCGCACGGTGTGGCCGAGCTTCTCGAATTCCCGGGCCCAGTGGTGGGCGCCGGAGCATGCCTCCATGCCGATCAGGCACGGGGGCAAGGTGGCGATGAGTTCCAGCAGGTTGCTGCGCGCTACGCTCGGGCGCACGAGGGCTGGCTTGCCTGCCGCATCCACGCCGTGTACGGCAAAGACGTTCTTTGCCAGGTCGATTCCTACGGTTACGATGGTCATGGACTTCCCCTTCCAATGAAACAAGCGTGTTGATGAGAGATTGCACTTCCCATCGTGGCACTTTGATGCCGTTCTGCGCAAATACGCGCTGCGCTTGGGACGGGGAAGTCCC
>JAFEES010000048.1 GCA_018240995.1 Pseudomonadota bacterium
ATGACCCGAAGGTCAAGTACGCCGCCGTCAACTCTTAATTGCCGGGTGAATAGATCCTCGGCGACGGTGATGTCTTGGAAATGCAACTGCTGCAACTCGGGCTTGGCATAGCCCACCAGGTCGCAAAACTTCTGGTTCACACGCAGTAAGCCGCCGGTCTTGGTATCGACCTGCGCCATGCCCACCGCTGCCTGATGAAAAACGGCGCTGAAGCGTGCCTCACTGTCAACCAGCGCGGCCCCCACCTGCTGCACATCTCGTAATGCCCGCGCACGCCGCAGCACCAGCATGTTCACGGTGACCGCCAGCAACGCCGTGATCAGCAGGCCACCCAGGGCCAGCAGGCCGGGCAAACGCTGCTCCTGGCTTGACAGAAAGCTGGCCGTGGGCCGGAAATCCAGCAGCCAGCGGCGTCCGCCCACCAGCACGTCCTGGGTGCGCACCAGGCCACCGACCGCCGGCTCTGCCGTGGACTGGAACAATGTCGCCCCGGGCACCGGTGGCACGGCACCGGCCAGGCCAATGTCGGAGATGTTCACGGACAGGTTTTGCAACTGCCCTTGGCCGCGCAGGGACTGCACGACATCTGCCACGCGCACGCTGACACCCACGGCGCCCAGAAAGCGCCCAGCCTGGCCCGCCCCCGGCGCTGCGGCGAACACCGGCAGGCGCATCATGATGCCGGTGCGATCGGCGTACGGGCCGGTCAGCTCAAACGGTGCCGAGGTCGTCATCGCCCCGGTATCGCGCGCGCGCAGCAAGGCCTCCAGGGCCGCGGGCACGGAATGGATTTCCAGTCCCGGCACGCCCGCATTGCCTTGCTGAGGCCAGAGAAAATCCACGACGTAGTAGTTTGGCTGCTGCTGGCCCGGGTGAATGGCGAAGTCCTTGGGCAGGCTGCCGTCCATATGCGCGTCGCTGCGGGCATGCGCCTCGAAGGCTTGGCGTGCGGCGCCGGCGACATGGCGCGTGAAATTGATGTTCTTCACGCCGGGGTGGCTGTGCGCCAGTGACAGCTCGCTGGCGGCGTGTTCGAAGTCGGCGCGCCGCAGCTGCGTGTTCACGGTGAACAGGCCACGCATGCCCTGCAGCAGGTCGGCATGGGACTCCATGCGCCGCTGCAGCGCATCGGCAAACAAACGCGTCTCCTGCGCGAAACGCGCCTGCGCCACGGCCTGCATGGACGATGTCTGCTGCTGCCACAACAGGTAGCTGGCCACGCACCCCGCCAAGGCCAGCGCCAGGCCTGGCAACCAGTGCCTGAACGAGCGGTGTCTTGGGACAAATGGGGTCATGGTTGTTACGAAAACGCTAGCGGTACCCGGGCCTCGCCAAAGCCGCACAGCATAGCGGCATTAGTAGGACTTATTTACAACCGATGGAGGGCGGGCACCCCAATCGCGTACGCGGATGCGCTCGTTGCCCCCACACTCCGGTTCACTCGGCCACGCTGGCATCGGGCAGCTCTCGCGCCGGCAACTGCAGGAACAGGGCCGTGGCCGCCAGGGTCAGCAGCCCCATGCAGGCGAAGGTGGCACGAAAGGCGCTCAAGGTGTGCTGCGAGCCCGCCTGGCCAAAGTAATCTCCAAAACTGGCCAACAACGCACCGGCTGCCGCCACGCCCATGCCCAGGGCCAGCATCTGCACCATGGACAGCAGACTGTTGCCGCTGCTCGCGTCCTGGGTGCTCAAGTCCTTGAGCGTGACCGTGTTCATGGCCGAAAACTGCATGGAATTCACGCCACCGAACAGCGCCAGCTGCAACCCCAGCAGCGCCAGCGGCGGCTGGGGCGACAGCAGGGCAAAGCTGGCAATCAACAGTGCCAGGGCGCAGGTATTGGCCACCAGCACGCGGCGAAATCCCCAGCGCCGCACGATGCGCGTGACCAGCGGCTTGGCCAGCATGCTGCCCAGCACCGTGGGCAGCATCATCATGCCGGCCTGCATGGGGCTATAGCCCAGGCTGACCTGCAGCACCAGCGGAATCATGAACGGCATGCAGGAGCTGCCCAGGCGCGAAAACAGGTTGCCCAGCAGACCCACGCGCAGGCTGCGCACGTCGAACAGGCCGGGAACGAAGAGCGGGTTCGGGCTGCGCAACGCATGCAGCCAATAGGCTGCCAGGCTGGCCAGGCCGAACACCAGCAGCACCAGCGCCACGGCGCTGCGCGCGCCGACGCCGGCCATGCCCTCCACCGCCAGCGAGACAAAGGCCATGCCGACGGCCAGCAGCGCATAACCGACGCCATCGAAGCCACGCTGCGCAAGCAAGTCGCCGCCGGGCATGAAGCGCCGCGCGGCCACAAGGCCCAGCACACCCACCGGCACGTTGACCCAGAAGATCCAGTGCCAGGAGGCGTATTCCACCAGCCAGCCGCCCAGCGTGGGCCCGATGAGCGGCCCCACCAGCCCGGGAATGGCCACCAGGCTCATGGCGTGGATGAACTCCTCGCGCGGAAACGCGCGCAGCACCGCCAGCCGGCCCACGGGCAGCAGCAGCGCCCCGCCCAGGCCCTGCACCACACGCGCCGCCACCAGCAAGGACAGCCGTGGCGCCAGCGCGCACAGCACCGAGCCGATGACGAACAGCGCGATCGCCGACATGAACACGCGCCGCGTGCCAAAGCGATCCGCCAGCCAGCCCGATGCTGGAATCAGCACCGCCATGGCCAGCGAATAGGCGACGATCACCGAATGCATCTGCAGCGGGCTCTCGCCCAGGTCGGCGGCCATGGCCGGCAGCGCCGTGTTGACGATGGTGGCATCCAGCGTCTGCATGAAAAAACCCAGGGCCACCAGCCACAGCAGAGCCTGCCGCGGGGCGCGGGAATCGGTGGCACTGGACATGGGCTGTTGTTGCGCGGGCATAACGCGGCTCAGTGTGCCTCATTCGCCGTAGAGAGGCAGCAGTACACGGCAGGCCGCGCCCGGCAGCCCGCGCCACGCTCGCAATTGCAGCGCGGCGGCAAAAAATCTAGGTAGCGCCGCGCACAATGAGCAAAACCAGTCATGACTCCCGGTGCATGGAATTTCGCCTGGATCAACAATTTTGAACATTTTGATCAATGAATTTGGCGCTTCCCGTGTTACCCTCGCACCCCATGTCCCGTTGGTTTATCGTTTTGTTACTTATTGGCTCGAATGCTTACGCAGCTCCGTCCGATGAGATGGAGCGCCTGCTGGCGGAGCGTGGGCTGATGGTGCAGCTACAGGAAATGCGCCACAGCGTGGCGGATCGCACCTCCGACCTGATCTCCACCGCCATGGGCTTCATGGGGGTGCCCTACCGCCGCGGTGGCAACAGCGCGGAAACGGGTTTTGACTGCAGCGGCTTTGTGCGCGCCATTTACGAACAGGCCAAGGGCATGGTGCTGCCGCGCAAGGCCAGCGAACAGGCCGCGGCCACCGAAATCATAGACAAGAAGGATCTGCAACCCGGCGACCTGGTGTTCTTCAACACCATGCGCCGCGCCTTCAGCCATGTCGGCATCTACCTGGGCGATGGCAAGTTCATCCACTCGCCGCGCTCCGGCGCCGAGGTGCGGGTGGAAGACATGGGCATGAGCTATTGGGCGCGCCGCTTCAATGGCGCGCGCCGTGTAGCGGCCAGCGACCAGGACGGCCTCTCGGCCAAGCCTTGAGCACCCCCATCCACCCCGCCACCGGCCGCCTTCGCGCGGCCGGTCTGCTTTGTGGGCGGGCACGGTGACAGGCCTGGATTGCGCGCCCGTGCGCTACTGGCTCATGAAGTCGGAGCCGGCGGATTGCTCCATCGACGATGCCCTGGCCGCAGACGGCGCCACCGTAGCCTGGACGGGCGTGCGCAACTACCAGGCACGCAACTTCATGCGCGACGAGATGCGCGTGGGCGACGGGGTGCTGTTCTACCACTCGAGCTGCGCCGAACCCGGCATTGTCGGGATTGCACGCGTAGCCTCGGGCGTGCGCGCCGACCCCACGCAGTTCGACCCGGCGTCGCCCTATTACGACCCCAAGTCCTCGCAGACCAAGCCACGCTGGCTGCTGCTGGACGTGCAGGCCCTGCGCAAGACGCGCCGCGTCGGCCTGGCCGAGCTGCGCGCGCATCCGGCACTGGGCGAGATGCGTGTGCTGCAGCGCGGCAATCGGCTGTCGATCACGCCAATACAGGCGCGGGAATGGGCCGCCATCATGGCCGACTGCCTTGGCATAGAGCCAACAAAAGCATAGCTGCAAACGTTCGCCAGATGGGACTAGAGGCTTCTTTTATCAAAGATTGTCACCAGCTCCGGCACCAACCGCTGCGGCCCGCCCTCGGCCACGGCCTGGGCAAAGCTGTCGTGCACGGCCTGGGCAATGCCGCGCGCCGCATGCCCGTCCTGCGCCATGGCGGTGTAGTAGCCCATGTCCTTGAGTGCGTTGGACATGAAAAACTGCAGCCCTGACGGATCCTGCTGCAACAGATAGGGCCGCAGCCGCTCCAGCGCCACGCCACCGCCGCCGCCCTTGGCCAGTACGTCCACGAACACCTGCGGCGCCACGTCGGCCGCCAGCGCGCAGGCTGCCGCCTCGGCGATCAGCGCCACGCTGCCCAGCGACACGTAGTTGTGCAGCAGCTTCATGCGGTGGCCGCTGCCCACGCCGCCGGTGTGGGTGATGTTCTCGGCAAAGCAGCGCAGCAGCGGCAGGCACTCCTGCAGCAGGCCGGCATCGCCGCCGACGAGCAGGTTCAGTCGCCCCTCGGCGGCCTCGCGTGGCGTGCGCGTCATGGGCGCATCCAGAAAGCGCCCACCGGCCCGGGTGACGGCGCGCGCCACCGCTTCGGTGGACGCAGGAATGGCCGTGGAGCAGTCGATCACCACCGTGGCCGGCTGCAACGCAGCCAATGCACCCTGTGCGCCCAGCAGCACGGCCTCGACCTGGGGCGAGCCGGTGACGCACAGGATCAGCACCTCCACCCGCCGCGCCAGCGCCTGCACCGAATCCGCCGTGCCCACGCCCAGGGCGCGCAGCTCATGCAGCGGCTGGTTGCCAGGGTGCTCCAGCACCGTCAGGGCGTAGCCCTTGCGCGCGATGTTCAGGGCTATGCCATGGCCCATCAGGCCAACGCCGACCAGGCCGATATGGGGGTTGTTCATGCGTGCGCCTTCTACTTCACGGGTGACGGGGGTTGGCATCGGGCTCGGGGCCCTTGAAGAGCAGCACCTTCAGCGATCTTTCTTCGTCGATATCGGCAAACACCGGCGGATTGGCCACGCGCTCGACAAAGCCCAGCGAGGGCGCGCATGCCTGCATCTGCTCGCGCAAAAAGGCCGCGCCCAGCTCCGGCGCATTCAGGCACAGCAACGCATGGCCGCCAGGGGCCAGCAGATCGGGCAGGCGACGCATGATGCGCGCATAGTCCTTGGTGGCGACAAAGCTGCCCTTTTGGTAGCTGGGCGGATCGGCAATCAGCAAATCGTACGGTCCGCCGCGGCCAATCTTGCCCCAGGAGCTGAAGATGTCGTGCGCCAGGAAGCTGGCGCCGGCATCCAGTCCGTTGAGCCGGTGGTTGTGCTGCCCGGTGGCAATCGCGCCGCGGCCCATGTCCACGTTGACCACCTGGGCCGCGCCCGCCTGCAGCGCGGCAACCGAAAAGGCGCAGGTATAGGCAAACAGGTTCAGCACCCTGGCGCCCTGCCCTGTGCGCGCCAGACGATCCGCCACATGCGCGCGCACCCAGCGCCGGCCTGCCGCCATGTCCAGGAACAGGCCGTGGTTCTGCCCGCGCAGCACATGCATGCGATAGCGCGCGCCGTCTTCGGTGACCACATGCGGTTCGGGCACGCTGCCTGCCATCAGCCGCGTGTCGCTGCGCCCTTCGATGCGCAGCGCCTCGCCACGGTGCTGGAACACCCAGTTCAGGGGCTGGCCCGGGGCGATGCGCCGCCAGCGCAACTGCAACGCGGTACCCAGGGTGGCCAGTTCCTCGTCCGTGGCGGGCGCAAAGCTGGTCAGCACGAACACGGGTGGGTAGGCATCCAGCGTCCACTGTTCGCAGCCGGCGAAACGCCCGCCGCGGCCGTGGAAGATGCGGCAGGCGTCCGTGGGCACAGGCATGGCGGCAATGGCATCGAGCAGGGCTTGCATGGCCATGCCTAATCGACAGAGGCGCCGGACTGTTTCACGGCCTTGCCCCATTCCACAATCTCGCTGGCGACGAAGCGATCCATCTCCGCAGGCGTGGTAGGCGCGGGTTCAGAGCCGCGGTCACGGATGAATTTCTGCATCTCCTCGCTTTTCAGGATGTCCACCGTGTCACGGTTCAATTGCTCGACGATGGCCTGGGGAGTTCCCTTGGGCGCCATCAATCCCAACCAGCCCACGGCCTCGAAGCCCTTGAACTGCGGCAGACCCGACTCAGCAATGGTGGGCACATCAGGCAATTGGCTTGAACGGGCGGACGAAGTCACGCCCAAGGGCACGGCCTTGCCCGCCTGGATATTGGCCAGCCCGGCAGTGACGGAGTCCACCATCAGTGGAACCTGCCCGCCCAGAAAGTCCGCCTGCGCCGGACCGCTGCCCTTGTAGGGAATGTGCTCCATCCTTATGCCGGCCCGCGCCTTGACCATTTCGGCACTCAGGTGCTGCGTGCCGCCTATGCCGGCACTGGCATAGCTCAGCTGGCCTGGCTGGGCACGCGCCCTGTCCACCAAGTCCTTCATGGTCTTGATGCCGGTGGATGGATGCGCCAGAAATACCAGGGGCACCTTCGCAATCATGGTGATGCCCACCAGGTCGGTACGCGGGTCGAAGTTGACCTTCTTGTACAGCGTCTGGTTCACGGCCATGGCACTGCCTGCGACGAGCAGCGTGTAGCCGTCGGCCGGGCTGCGTACGACATATTCCGAGCCGATGTTGCTGCCGGCGCCGGCCTTGTTTTCCACGACGATGGCCTGGCCAAACTTGGTGCCCAACTTTTCCGCCAAAGCCCGGGCAAATATATCGGTGGCCTGTCCCGGAGGGAAGGGCACGATCAGCTTGACGGGCTTGTCGGGATAGGCCGCCATGGCAACACTGGGCAAGGCGGCGCACGCCGCTGCGCCCAAGACCAGGATGCCGATTCTGCGTTTGAACAATTTTGTCTCCTTTGTAACGGCGCCATCAATGCACCATGCAAGCACAGACGCCGGCCAAGGATGATAGGCAAGAACAAGTCCCGATAAGGAAACACCACGCCATTGAAAAAGGCAGCCGAAGCTGCCTTTTTTGCGGTTGTGATGTCGCTATTTGCGCGCGGGCGGCACGTCGGTGCACGAGCCATGCGCCACCTCGGCCGCCATGCCTATGCTCTCGCCCAGCGTGGGGTGGGGGTGAATGGTCTTGCCGATGTCCACCGTGTCGGCGCCCATCTCTATGGCCAGGGCAATCTCGCCGATCATGTCGCCGGCATGGGTGCCGACGATGCCGCCGCCCAAAATCCTGCCATGGCCATGGGCCTCGGGCGAGTCATCGAACAGCAGCTTGGTAAAGCCTTCGTCGCGGCCATTGGCAATGGCGCGGCCCGATGCGGCCCAGGGGAACAGGCCCTTCTTGACCTTGATGCCCTGGGCCTTGGCCTGATCCTCGGTCAGGCCCACCCACGCGACCTCGGGGTCGGTGTAGGCCACGCTGGGGATGACGCGGGCGTTGAAGGCGGCTGCTGCCAGTTCCTTATTGCCCTGCAGCTCGCCGGCGATGACCTCGGCCGCCACATGCGCCTCGTGCACCGCCTTGTGCGCAAGCATGGGCTGGCCGACGATGTCGCCGATGGCGAAGATATGCGGCACGTTGGTGCGCATCTGGATATCAACATCGATGAAGCCGCGATCCGTCACCGCCACGCCGGCCTTGTCGGCGCCTATCTTCTTGCCATTGGGCGAGCGGCCCACGGCCTGCAAGACCAGGTCGTAGGTTTGCGGCTCGGGTACGCTCACGCCGTCCTTGGCGGGGGCGAAGCTGACCTTGATGCCTTCGGGCGTGGCCTCGGCCGCCACGGTCTTGGTGTTGACCATGATGTTGTCAAAGCGCGGCGCGTTCATCTTCTGCCAGACCTTGACCAGGTCGCGGTCGGCGCCCTGCATCAGGCCGTCGAGCATTTCCACCACGTCCAGGCGCGCACCCAGGGTGGAATACACCGTGCCCATTTCCAGGCCGATGATGCCGCCGCCCAGGATCAGCATGCGCTTCGGAACACCCGCCAACGCCAGCGCGCCGGTGGAGTCCACCACGCGCGGGTCGTCGAGCATGAAGGGCAGGCGCACGGCCTGGCTGCCGGCGGCGATGATGGCTTTTTGGAACTGCACGACCTTCTTGGCGCCGGTCTTGTCCTGGCCTGCTCCGGTGGTTTCCTCTACCTCCAGGTGATTGGCACCGACGAAACTACCGTAGCCACGCACGATGGTGACCTTGCGCATCTTGGCCATCTGACCCAGGCCGCCGGTGAGCTTGGCGATGACCTTTTCCTTGTGGCCACGTAGGGTGTCCACATTGACACTGGGCGCGCCGAAGTCGATGCCCGCGGCCTTCAGGTGGCCGATCTCGTCCATCACCGCCGCCACATGCAAGAGCGCCTTGGACGGGATGCAACCCACGTTCAGGCACACGCCGCCGAGCGTCGCGTAGCGCTCGACCAGCACCACCTTCAGGCCCAGGTCGGCGGCGCGGAAGGCGGCCGAGTAGCCGCCGGGGCCGCCGCCCAGGACGAGGACGTCGCACTGCAGGTCGGCGCCGCCGGCGTAGCTGGCGGCCGCCGGCTGTTCACCCCCTCTCCCGCTCGCGGGAGAGGGTTGGGGTGAGGGTGCAGGCGGCGTGGCCTTGCTGGCCCCTCCCTCACCCCTGCCCTCTCCCGCCCCGGCGGGAGAGGGAGAAGCAGCGGCAACCTCCAGCGTCAGCACCACCGAGCCCTCGGCCACCTTGTCGCCGATCTTGACTTTCAGCTCCTTGACCACCCCCGCATGACTGCTGGGGATTTCCATGGAGGCCTTGTCGCTCTCCACGGTGATCAGGGACTGTTCCACCGCGATGCTGTCGCCTGGTTGCACCAGCACTTCGATCACGCCCACCTCGGCGAAGTCGCCAATGTCGGGCACCTTGATATCGATGACTGCCATGTCAGTATTCCTTTCAGAGCAGCACGCGGCGGAAGTCCGCCAGGATCTGGCCCAGGTAGACATTGAAGCGCGCGGCCGCAGCACCGTCGATCACGCGGTGATCCCAGGTGAGCGACAGCGGCAGCATCAAGCGTGGCTGGAAGCCCTTGCCGTCCCACACCGGCTCCATGGTGGAGCGGCACACGCCCAGGATGGCGACCTCGGGCGCGTTGATGATGGGCGTGAAGTAGCGCCCGCCAATGCCGCCCAGGCTGGAGATGGTGAACGTGGCGCCGCTCATGTCGGCCGGGCCCAGCTTGCCGTCGCGCGCCTTCTTGGCGAGATCCCCCATTTCCTGGCTGATTTGCAGCACGCCCTTCTTGTCGGCGTCCTTGATGACGGGCACGACCAGGCCGTTGGGCGTGTCGGCGGCAAAACCGATGTGGTAGTACTGCTTGTAGATCAGCGCGTCGCCGTCCAGGCTGCTGTTGAATTCGGGGAATTTCTTCAGCGCCGCCACGCAGGCCTTGATCAGGAAGGCGAGCATGGTGACCTTGACGCCGCCCTTTTCGTTCTCCTTGTTGGTGGAGACGCGGAAGGCTTCCAGGTCGGTGATGTCGGCATCGTCATGGTTGGTGACGGCCGGGATCACGATGGCGTTGCGCAGCAGGTTGGCGCCGCTGATCTTCTTGATGCGGGACAGCTCCTTGCGCTCTATGGGGCCGAACTTGGCAAAGTCCACCTTGGGCCAGGGCAGCAGATCCAGGCCCACGCCCGAGCCACCGCCGGCCGGAGCCCTGGCAGCTTGGGCCTGGGTTTGCACGCTGCCTGCCATGACGGAGCGGGTGAAGCTCTGTACGTCGTCTTGCGTGATGCGGCCCTTGATGCCCGTGCCCTTGACTTCGGCCAGTGGCACGCCCAGTTCGCGCGCGAACTTGCGCACGGACGGCGAGGCATGGGGCAGCTGCCCCGAGGGCGCCACAGTTGGGTTGTGCGCGGCTTCGCTCCCTCGCCCGCTTGCGGGAGAGGGTTGGGGTGAGGGGGCAGGCACGGCGGCCTGGCTGGCCCCACCCTCACCCCTGCCCTCTCCCGCCCCGGCGGGAGAGGGAGCGGCTGTGGCTTGCGCAGTGCCCTCGATGACGGCCACCAGGTCACCGATGTTGACCTTGTCGCCCACCTTGATCTTCAGCTCCTTGAGCGTTCCGGCCACCGGTGAGGGAATCTCCATCGAGGCCTTGTCGGACTCGACGGTGAACAGCGACTGCTCCACGCGGATGCTGTCCCCCACCTGGGCCAGCAGCTCGATCACGGCCACGTCCTTGAAGTCGCCAATGTCGGGCACATGCACGTTGATGGGGCCGGCAGCAGCAGCAGCAACGGGTGCCGGCGCTGGGGCAGCCACCGGGGCCGGCGCGGCGGCAGCGGGAGCCGCAGCGGGCGCCGGCGCGGGCGCGGCAGCGCCGGCCGTTTCCAGCTCAACGATCACGCTGCCCTGCTTGACCTTGTCGCCCACCTTCACGGTGAGCGCCTTCACCACGCCGGCGTGGCTGGACGGAATCTCCATCGATGCCTTGTCCGACTCCACCGTGATCAGCGACTGCTCGACCGCGACCGTATCGCCGGGCTGAACCAGCAACTCGATCACGCCCACTTCGTCAAAGTCCCCGATGTCGGGCACCTGGATTTGAATCAATGCCATGGTTGTCTCCCTCGTCTTCAGGCGTGCAGCGGGTTGATCTTGTCGGTCTTGATGCCGTATTTGGCAATCGCCTCGGCCACCTTGGCCAGCGGCAGCTTGCCATCGTCGGCTAGCGTCTTGAGCGCGGCCACGGTGATGTAGTGGCGGTTGACCTCGAAATGCTCGCGCAGTTTGCTGCGGAAGTCGCTGCGGCCAAAGCCGTCGGTGCCCAGCACCTTGTAGCTACGCCCGGCCGGAATGAAGGCGCGGATCTGCTCAGCGTAATTCTTCATGTAGTCGGTCGACGCCACCACCGGGCCGGCATGGCCGGCGAGCTGCTGCGTGACGAAGGGCACGCGCGGCGCGCTCGTCGGGTGCAGCAGGTTGTGGCGCTCGGCGTCCTGGCCTTCACGCGTGAGTTCGTTGAAGCTGGTGCAGCTCCACACGTCGGACTGCACGCCCCAGTCGGCGGCCAGGATCTTTTGCGCCTCGATGGATTCGCGCAGGATGGAGCCCGAGCCCAACAGCTGCACGCGCAGCGCACCTTCAGCGCCCTGCTTGCACAGATACATGCCCTTCAGGATCTGCTCCTCGGTGCCGGCCGTGAGGCCTGGCATGGCGTAGTTTTCATTCAGCAGGGTGATGTAGTAGTACACGTTCTCCTGCTTTTCCACCATGCGCTTCAAGCCCGCCTGCATGATCACGCCCACTTCATGCGCAAACGTCGGGTCGTAGCTCACGCAGTTGGGAATGGTGCCGGCCAGGATGTGGCTGTGGCCGTCCTCGTGCTGCAGGCCCTCGCCGTTGAGCGTGGTGCGACCGCTGGTGCCGCCCAGAATGAAGCCGCGCGCCTGCATGTCGCCGGCGGCCCAGGCAAAGTCGCCAAAGCGCTGGAAGCCGAACATCGAGTAATAGACGTAGAACGGAATCATGATGCGGTTGTTCGTCGAGTACGACGTCGCCGCCGCAATCCACGAGCAGATGCCACCCGCCTCGTTGATGCCCTCTTGCAGAATTTGCCCGGCCTTGTCTTCCTTGTAGTACATGACCTGGTCGCGATCGACCGGCGTGTACTGCTGGCCCAGCGGGTTGTAGATGCCGATCTGACGGAACAGCCCCTCCATGCCGAAGGTGCGCGCCTCATCCACCAGGATGGGCACGACGCGCGGGCCCAGTGCCTTGTCGCGCAAGAGCTGCGTCAAGAAACGCACGTAGGCCTGGGTGGTGCTGATCTCGCGCCCCTCGGCCGTGGGGTCGAGCACGGCCTTGAAGGTGTCCAGCGCCGGCACGGTGAAATGCTCGTCGGCCTTCTCGCGGCGCTTGGGCAGGTAGCCGCCCAGGGCCTTGCGGCGCTCGTGCAGGTACTTCATCTCCGGCGTGTCGTCGGCCGGCTTGTAGTAGGGCAGCTTGTCCAGCTCGCTGTCCGGGATCGGGATGTTGAAGCGATCGCGGATGTAGCGGATGTCCTCGTCGTCGAGCTTCTTGGTCTGGTGCACGGTGTTCTTGGCCTCGCCGGCCTTACCCATGCCGTAGCCCTTGACGGTCTTGACCAGCAGCACCGTGGGCTGGCCATGGTGTTCGTTGGCAGCGTGGAAAGCAGCGTAGACCTTCTCCGGGTCGTGGCCGCCGCGGCGCAGTTCCCAGATGTCTTCATCGGTGAGATGCTCGACCAGCTTGAGCGTCTCGGGGTACTTGCC
>JAFEES010000490.1 GCA_018240995.1 Pseudomonadota bacterium
CCAAGCCCACCATCGCCATGGTGCAGGGCGCCTGCATTGCCGGCGGCCTGATGCTGGCCTGGGTGTGCGACCTCATCGTCGCCAGCGACGACGCCTTCTTCCAGGACCCGGTGGTGCGCATGGGCATTCCGGGTGTGGAGTATTTCGCCCACGCGCATGAGCTGAACCCGCGCATCGCCAAGGAATTCTTGTTCCTGGGCGAGCGCATGCCGGCCGAGCGCGCCTACCAGATGGGCATGGTCAACAAGGTCGTGGCGCGCGACGAGCTGGAAGCCGCGGTCTATGCCTGGGCGACAAAAATCGCCAGCCAGCCGCGCCTGGGCCTGTCGCTGACCAAGACCGTGCTCAACCGTGTCGAGGACATCCAGGGCCTGCGCAGCACCATGGACATGGCCTTTGGCTACCACCATTTCGCCCACGCGCAAAGCCAGGTGCTGGGCGCCGGCCAGCTGGGCGGGCATGACGCCAAGAGCATGGTGCAGGCCAACAAGCAAGGGGCCGGCGCGTGAACGACAACACCGCACGCAAGCCCAGCCTGCGCACGCCCCTATGTGACCTGCTGGGCTGCGACTATCCGGTCGTGCAGACGGCCATGGGCTGGGTGGCGGGCTCGTCCCTGGTGGCGGCCACGACGAATGCCGGGGGCTTTGGTTTTCTGGCTGGCGCAACAATAGCCGCCGACCGCATCGAGGCCGAGATCCTGCGCGTCAAAGAGCTGACGCAAGACCGCCCCTTCGGCCTGAACTTTCACATGTTCCAGCCCAACGCCCAGCAGCTGCTGGATCTGGCCGTCAAGTACAAGCTGCGCGCCGTGAGCTACGGGCGCGGGCCGGACAAGAAAACCATAGGCCGCCTGCGCGACGCGGGCATCACCTGCATGCCCACGGTGGGCGCGCTCAAGCATGCGCAAAAGGCCATAGAGATGGGGGCCAACGCCATCACCATCCAGGGCGGCGAAGGCGGCGGCCACACGGGCAGCGTGCCCACCACGGTGCTGCTGCCCCAGGTGGTGGATGCGGTCAAGGTGCCCGTGGTGGCAGCCGGCGGCTTCTACGACGGGCGCGGCCTGGTGTCGGCCCTGGCCTTTGGCGCCCAGGGCATTGCCATGGGCACGCGCTTTTTGATGACCAGCGACTCGGGCGTGCCCGACGCCACGCTGGCGCGCTACCTGGCCACCCGTGACGCCGAGCAGATCCGCGTCTCGCATCTGGTCGATGGCATGCCCCAGCGCATGATCCCCAACGAATACCTGGCCATGCTGGAGAAGGCCTCGCCCCTCAAGCGCGTGCGCATCGCCCTGTCGCTGGCGCTTGAGTGGAAGGCCCAGACCGGCATGACCACCGGTCACGCCATGGGCGTGCTGTGGCAGGCGCTGCGCGAAGACCCGGCCAGCGTGGCCCAGACCGTGATGGCTGCCAACGCCCCCATGCTGCTGCAGCGCTCCATGGTCGAGGGCAAGCCCGCCGAGGGCGTGATGTCCGCCGGCCAGGTGGCGGCGCTGATCGGCAAGCTCGACAGCTGCGAGCAGGTCATCCACGGCATCGTCACCCAGGCGTT
>JAFEES010000491.1 GCA_018240995.1 Pseudomonadota bacterium
CGCCAAAAACCGCTCCATCTTTGCCCAACGCCGCCTCAAGCCCGACGACGTGTTGCCCGAGTGGCGCAAATCCGCCGCTGCACTCGGTAACGAAGACGACGTGCAGCGCTTTGTGAGCCGGGCCATGGCCAAGCTGGGTGCGGGCCTCGAACCCTACAAAAACCACTTCAAAGCCCCGTTAGACGCTTTGCCCCAGACCTTGAAAGAACGCCTGGCCGCTGAGGGCCTGAGTGGCACCTTGCGCATTGACTTTCAGCAACCCGCCGCCCAAGGCTCCACCTTCATCCAGCGCACACACCCACTGGTGGTCGCTCTGGCCGACACCCTGCTCGAACAGGCCCTAGACAGCCAGAATGAAGACGCTGACGGCGTGGCCCGTGCCGGCGCTGCTTTTGTGGGCAACGTCACCCTGAAAACCACCGTGCTGCTGCTGCGCCTGCGCCACCAGCTCAGCATCACCCGCGATAACCACACCCGCCTGATGCTCTGCGAAGAAACCGTGGCCGTCAGCATTGCTGGTGCCGAGCCCTTGACCGAAATCCCCTTGCCACAAGCCCGCGAACTCTTGGGCGCACAGGCCAGCCGCAACATGCCCCCCGTGATTCGAGACCGCCATATCCAGCAAGCCTTGGACCAATTGCCAACCTGGCAGCCCGCGCTGGAAGTCATTGCCCAAGCCCGTGCCCAAAGCCTGCTGGCCGACCACCGCCGTGTGCGTGAGGCTGCCGAAGCCCGTGGCAGTTACCAGGTTACCGCCAGCCTGCCGGTGGATGTGATGGGTGTCTACGTGCTGGTCCCAGCTGCGGTGGAGGTTTGACCATGGCCCGCAAAACCACCCAACAACTCGCCTACACCGCCCTGCGCATTGAGGGCGGCCTTATCCCGGCTGAAGAACTCACCCGTCTGACCACCCTGGCCGCACCCGAGGCCACGGAGCAGACCGAGGGGCACTACGACATCCCCAAGGGCCTGAAGCTGCGCGACGAAATCGCACGGTATTTCAAGATTGCGCAGAACCTTTGGCAAGACTTTGCGCAGCAACGCCAGCGGCAAGACGCCAATCCGCACAGCGTCACGGTGCAAACCTTGCTGTTGCCTCTGCTGCGCCAGGTGCTGGGCTACACCGACCTGACAGCACAAAGCAGCGTGCCTGCCAGCGGCAACAGCCACCACACATACAACATCGGCCATGCTGCTCTGGGTGGCTGCCTGCCTGTGGTGCTTGCCGGATTTGACCAACCCCTGGACCTGGCCGCCGAGCGCTTTGGCGATACCAACCCCGAAACGGGCCGCACCCGCCGCCGCAGCCCCTACATGCTGGCGCAAGAGGCGCTGAATGCGTCGGACCAATCCCTATGGGCCATCACCAGTAACGGGCTCAAGCTGCGCATCCTGCGCGACAACCCCAGCCTGACCCGGCCTGCCTACGTGGAGGTAGACCTCGAAGCCATCTTCACCGAAGAGCTCTACGCTGACTTCACCGCCTTCTGGCTGCTGGCCCATGCCTCGCGCTTTGGCAAAGCCCATCCAGACGGCAC
>JAFEES010000492.1 GCA_018240995.1 Pseudomonadota bacterium
TTGCAGTACATATGCATCTGCCCCACATCGGCATGGGTCAAGCTGCCCAGCTTCAGGTCGATGATGACCAGGCAGCGCAGCTTGCGATGGAAGAACAGCAGATCGACCCGATACCAGGTCTGGTCGATGCGCAACCGACGTTGCCGCCCGACGAAGGTGAAGCCTTCACCCAACTCCAGCAGAAAGTCTTCCAGCCTCTGGATCAAGGCCGCTTCCAGGTCGGACTCCAAATACTCGTCCTTGAGGTCGAGGAACTCCAGCACATACGGGTCTTTGATGGCGTCATTGGGCGTGACGGCATCGTCGGGCTTGGCTACTGCCCCCTTGACCAGCATCGCCGCCTTGTCTTTGGACAAGGCCGTGCGCTCGTAGAACTGGCTGCCAATCTGCCGGTCAAGCTGGCGCACGCTCCAGCCACCGCGCAGCGCCTCTGCCTCGTAGAACTGGCGGGCATGGTCATCCTTGACCGACAGCAGCCGGACATAGGCCGACCACGGTAAGGTGAAGACTTGGGCCAGTTGGGAGAGGTCGAATTTCCGAGACACTGTCTGGGATTTCTCGGCAGGCGACTCACTTCCCAATTTCCCAGACACTGTCTGGGAAAGCTGAGGCTGGGGGTATGTGAGGAAGAAACGCCGCATGCTCTCCAGGTTGTTGACGCCGAAGCCGCGCCCAAACCGGGCCGTCAGATCGGCAGACAATCGCTCCATCAACTGCTCACCGTAACCGGCCCGCCGCCTGCCTTTTTGCTCGGCATCGACGATCCGACGGCCAATCTCCCAATAACTGGCCGTCATCAGCGCATTGACACTGCGCGCCGCTGCCTGGCGCGCCGCATCCAGCAGTTCCACGATGCCGCCGTGGATGCCGGTATAGCCAGCCGGTAAGGCGGTGGGTTTCCGCGTTGCCGTAGGCGTCTTCCTTGTCATGCTGTCACCTCCATAGAACGGGATGCCCCGGTAATCGCCAGCCGCCGATTGGCCACCAGTTCGGCCGCATCCCGCACCGGCTTATCCTCGGTATGGACATAGTGCATGAACATCGCCACCGTCTTGTGGCCTGTGAGCTTCATGCCCACCTTGGTCGGCACGCCCGAGTTGGCAATGTCGGTCGTCGCACGGTGGCGGATGTCGTGCGTACCGACGTGCGGCACACCTGCAGCCTTGAGCACGCGCGTCCAGCCGCCGTAGTGCTCACCGTGGGTCATGTGACGAGCCGGGTCGTTCGGCGACGGCAGAACGTAGGGGCAGCCTTCCCGGCGCGGCGCAGTGGACAGCAGCCGATACGCTTCCTCGCTCATGGGCTTGGATATGCCGCCAGTCTTACTGTTAGGCCAGACCACCCGGCGCTTCTCCAGATCAACCCAAGCCCATTCGAGCGGGCAGATTTCGGAGCGGCGGGCGGCAAACTCGAATTGCAGGCGGATCGCCAGCGGGATGACGTAGTTTGCCAGTCCTTCCGCCTCCAGGTGCTCCAGGTGACGGAAGATCCGCAT
>JAFEES010000493.1 GCA_018240995.1 Pseudomonadota bacterium
ACGTCACCGCTGCAGAGCACCCACCGCAGCGAAGCACAGTTGCCGACGCCCACCGTGTCCAGCAAGTCGCGCAGCATGTCAGGAACCAGGTGGAACGCGACGGCGTGCATCTGAGTCGCGGCCTGCATCAGACGAACTGGATCGCGTTCTCCCCCTGGAGGCAGGATCGCAGATACTGCTCCGCTGGCGAGCGGCCAGAGATATTCCTGCAACGAGACATCGAACACAAGGGGGCTCTTGTGCAGGACGCATTCACCTAAGCTCAGCGGAAACGCACGCCGCATCCATGCGATGCGATTGGCGATCGCCGCGTGCGACACCATCGCGCCTTTCGGCTGACCAGTGGAACCCGACGTGAACAGAACGTAGGCTACCGCGTCCTTGTGCAACATGCGAGCGGCCGGCGGCGCTCCGCACGCGTCCGGCGTCAGCGCGCGGGTGCGCCAAGCTTCAGGGAGGCGGGTGGCGTCGCAGGTCACGATCGCCTTGGGGTTCGCAATGCGTAGTATCGACGCCAGCCGCGCGCTGCCGTCGGCAGGATCGAGAGGCAAGAACGCGCAGCCCGCCCGCCATGCCGCCAAGCTCGCGACGACTGAGTCCACCGAGCGCGGGAGTTGCACAGCGACTAAGTCGCCCGAGGCAACACCGGTGGCTACGAGCGCACCGGCGAGCCTGCCGACCTCCCCATCGAGCTTGGCATAGGTAATGTCACGGCCGCTCTCGCGCAACGCGATCGCGTCGGGCTGCCGCGCACAAACCTCTGCAAACACATCCGGGAGCAGCTGCAGGGGCAGGCATGTGGCTCCGCGCAGCGGCGGCGGACTGGATGCCGGGGCGTACGCGAACAGTATCGCGACCGCCTGACGGAACTCGTCGACGAGTGCACCCGCGGTCGCGGGCAGGAACCGGTCGCTGTCAGCATCGACGAACACCACTATGTCGTCGCCTTCGTCCATCAAATGGAAGCACACGTCGGCCTGGGCGCTCCCGGTGGTGAGATGGACAACGCGAGCACGTATGCCCATCGCCTCCATTGCCCCGGACGCACGAGGCTCATAGGCGCACAGAACGTCGAATGCTTCGGCTCCGCCACCGCTCATCCCACGCACGGCATGGTCATAAGGCAGTTGCCGATGCTCGAGCGCGGCGAGGATGGCCGCGTAGGCCCTCTCCAGTGCGAGTTCGGCTCCGGGCGCGGCGACCTCGATCGGGATCGCGAGTGTGTTGATGAACGGGCCGATCAGTCCCACGGTGGACTCAGTGCGGGAAGACACCGGAACACCCAGCACCACACGCTTGGCCGCAGACCGCCAGCCGATGGTGGCGGCAACCGCGCACCCCACCACCGCGAATGTCGTCACCCCGGCAGCGGCGGCGCGTGCGCGCAAAGCCGCCGTGAGCGCGCCCCCCAGTCTGCCGGTCGCGCGGATGCCGTGCCCGCGGCCACGTGCTCCACG
>JAFEES010000494.1 GCA_018240995.1 Pseudomonadota bacterium
TTGGTCAGGCGGGTGAATACCTGGGCCGGCGGCGCGGGCGGCGCGACAAACACCGGCTGCCCGGCCGCCGCGCTGGCCTGGGGGTCGTAGACCTGGCCCAGCAGGTCACCGCGCAGGCCGTCCACAGGCACCAGGTGCGGCGCGGGCGTCAGGGGCGCGCTGATTTCGGTGGCGGCGACCGCCAGGCCGTCTTGATTGAGCTGGATGTAGTAAGGCATCAGAAGTACTCCGTCAGTTCCCAGGACACAGTTCCGTTCGACGACTCAAGTCCTTGCATCGTCGACGTAATGGTTGTGGCATTCGTGAGGGCGATCCGTGCTGCGATGGCGCCGCGATTCGCGCCATCAACTGATGCCCATTGCCCGATAGAGCCCAGGCAGCGCAACTCGGTCTTTGATGGCGCCACCGCTGTGATCGTGGCTGTGGCGTTCCCTGCCATTACGCCGCGCTGTATCGACTTGATGGCGCGCGCACCGAATGGGACGTAGTTGCTGGTGTCTGCGGATGGGTCAATGGCGCCCGCGCCCGCCACGCTGGTGCGCACATAGGTCTGGTAGCGGTCGGCAGGCGACTTGACGACCTCGCCCGGGTAATAGGTTTTGCCTGATAGCCATACCGGGGCGCTCAGCCCCAGCACGTCGGATGCCCTACTCATATGTGTCCTTTGTTGTTGGGGGGGTGTCAGGTGGCGATGATCCAGCCCGCTTCTGCCGATGCGTAGACCAGGCGCAGCGGTTGCCGCACGTCGATGACCATGGCCGCAGCCTCGCCCAGCAGTAGATGACCGTTGTTGGCAACCTGCTGGGTGCTGGGGGTTGCATTAAGCGGCGGGATGATTCCGACCCAGTCGCCCGCGTAGGCGACAGCAGGCAGGGTGAGAGTAATTGCGGCACCGCCGAAGTAGTAGGTCTGGAAACGCTGTGCCGTGGTGTTTGCAGCAATAGCGATGATGGCTCCCACGGCATCGCGGGCGATGGGCTCCCAGTTTTCGGGGTCGCCCACGGGGTCGGTTGCGCTGCTGCCAGATCCCTTGCGCCGGTAGGTTTGCCTGCTGCTGGGCGACCATGCCAGGGCGCCATCGGCATAGGTGCCGGCAACCCACTTGGTGGCCCCGGCGCTCAAGGCCGCAGCGGCAGCGGCAGCGGCGGCGTCTGCGCTGGCGCTAGCGGCTGCACTGGTGGCCGTCGTCGTGGCATTCGACACGATGGTGTTCGCCGTCGTGGTGGCGGTGCTCGCAGCCGTCACGGCATCGTTGCGCGCAGTAGCGGCTATGGTGGCGAGGGCGGAAATGGAGGATAGCTGCGTGGCAACCCAGGACAAGGCCGCGGTCACCTGCCCGATGAAGCCGGCCATGGCCGCGTAAAACGCAAAGGTGCGGGCGCTGAAGACCTCGCGCGAGTTGGTCGGCTCGGGGGCCGGCG
>JAFEES010000495.1 GCA_018240995.1 Pseudomonadota bacterium
ATTGCGGAATCTGCGGCGTCGCTGGTCAATCTCTACGGCCCGACGGAAGCCGCGATTGACGTGTCCTGGTTTGTCTGTGACGGCGATGCATTTCCCGTGCCAATCGGGCAACCGGTCGACAACGTGGCGCTGTCGGTTCGCGACCCGACCACTGCCGCACGATTGCCTTCAGGCGCAGTCGGCGAGCTCTACATCGGTGGTGCGCAGGTGGGGCTCGGCTATCTCTCGGCGAGAGAAACTGCGGATCGCTTCATTCCGGATCCTGACGGTGCGCCCGGCGCGCGGATGTACCGCACTGGTGATCTCTGCCGGGTGCGTGTGGACGGTCTCCTCGAATTCAAGGGGCGCGCGGATCGCCAAATGAAAATTGCCGGACATCGCATCGAGCCGGCGGAAGTCGAGGAAACGCTGCGCTTGCACCCGGACGTTCGGGAGGCGGTGGTAGGTCCCGCCGACCTGCCCGAGGAACGGCACCTGATCGCGTGGTATGTCCCCGCCGGACCGGATGGAACGGCTGCGAAGCTGCGCCCATTCCTGCGTGAACGGCTGCCGGCTGCGGCGGTCCCGTCGCGCCTGATCGCGATGGACGCATTGCCGATGCTGCCGAGCGGCAAGTTAGATCGAGCGGCACTGCCCATGCCGGAACTGGAGGCATCGTGGGCGGAATCACCTTGCCCAGACGGTGCCGGCACCTTGGAAACCGATTCCGTCGCGCGGACCGTGGCCACGATCTGGCGCGAACTTCTCGGCGTGGAGCAGGTCAGACTCGACGACGATTTTTTCGCCTTGGGTGGGGACTCGCTGCGCGCGCTGCAGTCGGTGGTGCGGGCGCGGCGTCGCGGCATCGCCTACACATTGTCGATGCTGATCGATCATCCGACACCGCAATCTCTTGCGGCCGTCGCCGCTAGCGTTCGGCCGGACGCTGCAGCGCGTGCAGCGTCCGCGGTCGGCGAGGTTCCGCTCGTTGCGGCGCAGGCGTGGTTCTTCGATCTCGAGCACGAGCGGCCGGACCACTGGAACCTCGAAACCACCGCTCGCTTGGTCGTGGCCCCGCGCCGCGATCGACTGGTTACGGCCGTATCCTCGCTGGCCCATGCGCACGAGGCGCTGCGGCTGCGCTTTCACCGGGTCGACGGGATCTGGCGCCAGACGCTTGCCGACACCGGCGCGATCCCGGTGGAGATATTGGAAACCGACGGCGAGGCAGGCCGCACGCTGCTGGCTGCCGTGGCGGACGACTTGCATGCGACGCTCTCGCTCGAGCACGGGCCACTGGCGGCGGTGTTGCTGGCGCGCGATATCTCAACCGGCAAGGCGGATCTGGTCCTGATCGTCCATCACCTCGCGTCGGACGCCTTCAGCATGGGTCTGCTCATGGACGATCTAATCCAGGCAGCCTACACCGGC
>JAFEES010000496.1 GCA_018240995.1 Pseudomonadota bacterium
TGGACTTGAAGGCGCGCCTGACCGAAGAGATCCGCGCCGAAGCCATGGCCGCGGACGTCCACTGAAATCAGAGCCGCCATGCCCGCCGCCACTGCCCGCCGCGCCCCCGCCGCACCGCCTGATGCACCGGCCCTGGCCCTGTACCAGCAGGTCAAGGAACATATCGCGCGCAAGATCCAGGATGGGTCCTGGAAGGCGGGCGACCGCCTGCCGTCCGAGAACGAGCTGGTGCTGCAATTTGGCATCTCGCGCATGACCGTGAACCGGGCGCTGCGCGAGCTGGCCGAGCAGGGCCGCATCGTGCGCGTGGCCGGCGTGGGCAGCTTCGTGGCCGAGGTCAAGCCCCAGTCCACGCTGCTGCAGATCGCCCATCTGGCCAGTGAAATCCGCCAGCGCGGGCACGACTACGACTGCCGCGTGCTGGGCGTGGAACGCGTGGCCGCCCCCATGGACTTGGCGGCGGCGCTGGACATGCGCCTGGGCGAATCGGTGTTCCACACCCTGTGCGTGCACCTGGAAAACGGCGTGCCGGTGCAGCTCGAAGACCGCTTCGTCAGCCCGCGCATGGTGCCGGGCTTTCTGCAGCAGGACTTCACGCGGGTGCAGCCCTCCGAATTTTTGGTGCGCAACGTGCCCTTCGACCAGGCCGAGCATGTGGTGGACGCCGTGCTGCCCACGCTGGAGCAGGCGCGCCTGCTGGAGATGGACGCCGCCCAGCCCTGCCTGCTGCTCACGCGGCGCACCTGGAGCCGGGGTGTGCCCGTGACCATGGTGCGCTGCCTGCACCCCGCATCGCGCTACCGCCTGGGCAGCCGCTTCAGGGCCGACGGCAACCCGGTATACGGCTGAACCGTATCGCGTTTCTTTTGACATCAACTTGTATATACAGGAGTGAGCGAATGACCACAGCAACCCCCCACGGCCGTGACACCCTGGTGCTGCGCCCCGGCCATGTGAGCCTGTCTGATCTGCGCCGCATCCAGGGCGGCGGCCTGCGCCTGCAGCTGGACCCCGCGGCGCAGGTCGGCATGCAGGCGGCGCTGGCCACGGTGCAGTCCATTGTTGATGAAGACCAGGTGGTGTACGGCATCAACACCGGCTTTGGCAAGCTGGCCAGCACAAAAATAGCCCACGACCACCTGGCCGAGCTGCAGCGCAACCTGGTGCTGTCGCACAGCGTGGGCACGGGCGAGGCCCTGCCCGACGGCGTGGTGCGCATGGTGCTGGCCACCAAGGCCGTGAGCCTGGCGCGCGGCCATTCGGGCGTGCGGCCGGCGCTGGTCGATGCGCTGCTGGCGCTTGCCAATGCCGACGTGCTGCCGGTGATTCCGGCCAAGGGCTCGGTGGGCGCCTCGGGCGACCTGGCGCCGATGGCGCACCTGGCCTGCGTGCTGATCGGCGAGGG
>JAFEES010000497.1 GCA_018240995.1 Pseudomonadota bacterium
AGCATCTTGTAGCCCATCCAGCCCAGGTAGGCCGCCCCCAGCCATTGCACCGCATGGAAGGCCGCCGGGTAGGCCGCCAGCAGACCCGCCACTCCCGCCACGGCCAGCCACATCAGCACCTGGTCGGCAACGATCACTCCGAAGCAGGCCGCCATGCCGGCACGCACGCCGCCCTTGCCGGTGGAGGTGATGAGAGCCAGGTTGCCCGGCCCGGGAATGGCCAGAAACAACACGATGGCGGCGACGAATGCGCCGTAGTCTGCGATACCGAACATGGGAGCGCCTAGCGAAGCGAAGGGGAAAGCATCAAGTTTAAGCGACGGGGTGCATCCAGACGATGCAGCGCTCGGCCGCCAGGCCCGGCACGGCGAGCTGTTCCACGTGGAACAGCTGCACGCCGGCAGGCAAGGCGTCGATTTCATCCTGCGGGCGTTTCCCCTTCATGGCGAGCCAGACGCCCCGCGGCGCGAGCAGCTGGCGTGACCATGCGGTGAAGTCGGCGAGCGCGGCAAAGGCGCGGCAGCTCACCACGTCGAACGGGCCGGCCAGCGTTTCCACGCGCGCATGGATGCCGTGCAGATTCCGCAGTCCCAATGCGGATGCAGCCTGCTGGATGAAGGCCGCCTTTTTGGCCACGGCATCGACGCAGCTCACATCGAGTTCAGGGCGGCAGATGGCAAACACCACGCCCGGCAGCCCGCCGCCGCTGCCCACGTCCAACAGGCGCTGACCCGCCCCGCCCTGCTCGCGCAGCCGGTGCTGCAGCGGCGGCACGGCGGCCAGGCTGTCGAGCAGGTGGTGCGTCAGCATCTCCTGCGGATCGCGCACCGCCGTCAGGTTGTAGACCTTGTTCCACTTCTGCAGCAGGCCCATGAAATCGAGCAGCTGCGTGAGCTGCGCCTCGTCCAGCGCCAGGCCCAGGGCCTGCACACCGGCGCGCAGCTGATCGGCCAGCGCTGCGCTCATGCCGCGGCCTCCTGGCCAAAGCCCTTGAAACCGCCCTTCTTCAGGTGCACCAGCAAGAGTGAAATGGCCGCCGGCGTGACGCCCGAGATGCGCGATGCCTGGCCCAGGGTTTCGGGCCGGTGCTTCTGCAGCTTTTGCCGCACCTCGATGGACAGTGCCGGCACCTGCAGGTAATCGAGCTCGGGCGGCAGGCGCAGCTGCTCGTAATGTGCGGCGCGCTCCACCTCGTCCTTCTGGCGCTCGATGTAGCCCGAGTACTTGGCGGCGATCTCCACCTGTTCGATCACCGGCGCGCTCAACTCGCCCAGGGTTTCACGTGAAACAGCGCCGCTGGCGTACTTGCCGCCATCCAGGCTCATCAGGCCGGCGTAGCCCACGTCCGGGCGGCGCAGCAGGTCGAACAGCTTGTACTCGTGCTCGATGGCCTTGCCCA
>JAFEES010000498.1 GCA_018240995.1 Pseudomonadota bacterium
CCGTCCTGGTCGCGCCCCGGGGCCTCCTCGACCAGGCCGAAGCGCGCAACCGCCTCGCGCCGCCAGCAGCCCAGGTATACGGTGTCCACCTCGCCCTCATAGCCCCGGTCGCGCGAGCGCGCCCCGCCCACCACCCAGCGGCACTGGAAGGCCGCGGCGATGGCCGCGCCCATGGGCCCCGTGCCCTGCGCCACCCAGGGGCCGCCCACGTTGTCGGCGCCGCTGCGCTCCAGGGCCTCGATGCAGCGCGCCAGGTAGTCGGGCGCGAAGACGGTGTGAATGTCCAGCCGCGCGATCATCGCGCCGCGCGCGCGGGCGATGCAGGCGTTGAGGCCGGTGGAGACGATGCGCCCGGGGTTGTCCACCAGCACCAGCCTGGCGTCGGCGGCGCAGCGCGCCTGCAGGCGCTCACGCGTGCCGTCGTCGCTCAGGCCGTCGGCGATCAGCACCTCCATGTCCCAGCCTGCGGGCAGCCGCTGGCGCAGCACCGAGTCGCAAAAGGCGTCTATGAACGCGGCCTCGTTGCGGCAGGGTGCGATGACGCTGAGCAGGCCGGGCAGGGCGGGGCTATTTATCGTGGGTGTCGTCATGCTTGCAGCAATTGTCGGTACAGACCATGCATGTGATCCATCTGCGCCCGGCGGTCGCCGTCGCGCGCGATGCGCTCGGCGTTGCACGCGCCGGCCTGGCGCATGCGCGCTTCGTCGGCTGCAAGCCGCTGCAGCACATCGGCCAGTGCGCCGGCATCGCCCGCGGGCACCAGCAGCGTGGTGTCCAGCCATTGGCGGTTGGCGGGCAGGTCGCTGGCCACCACGGCCAGGCCGCAGGCCATGCTCTCCAGCATGGCGACCGAGGTGGCGTCGCTCGCCGGCACGGTGACCGAGATCTTGCAGCGCGCCAGCACGGCGGCCATGCCGGCATCGTCCAGGCGGCCGTGGAACTGCACGCATTGCGCCAGCCCCAGTTGATCCACCAGGGCGCGCAGCCGCGCCTCAAGCGAGCCGCCTCCGAGCAGGTGCAGCTGCGCCGCCGCGCCCGGCAGCCTTTGGTGCAGCAGGGCGAAGGCCTGGATCAGGGTGTCGATGTGGTAATTGGCCTCCCAGGCGCGCAGGCTCACGATCTGCAGACCCTCCTTGTGCTCCCACGGGGCTGGGGCAAAACGCGCCCTGTCCACGCCCCAGTGGATTTCATGCAGGGAGGCCTGCGGGCGGTACTCGCGTGCGGCGGCTATGAGGCTGGCCGAGTCGCCGGTGATGAGGTCGGCGCGGCGCAGTATCCAGCCCGTGAGCCAGCGCATCCAGGGGCTGGACTGCGGCGTGACGAGCAGGTCGCTGCCCCAGGCCGTGAGCACCAGCGGGCGGCGGCCGCAGCGTGCCGCCAGGTAGCCGTAGGAGG
>JAFEES010000499.1 GCA_018240995.1 Pseudomonadota bacterium
AGGCCAGCAGCAGTTGGCTGATCTCGCCGCGCCCGAGCAGCTCGGGCTGGCGCTGTGAATGCCTTGAAACCCGCGTCAGTGCTGGCTTGGCGGCCGGTACTCATCAAATAAACCGGACACTACTGGGTGCGCAAGTTTGTGAAATGGCACGGTTTGCGGCATCCGCGCGACATGGGGCGGCAGGAGGTAGAGAGTTTTCTGGCCATGCTGGCCAACGAGCGACGTGTGGCGGCGTCCACGCACAACCAGGCGTTGAGCGCGTTGCTGTTTCTTTACCGCGAAGTGCTGGGCGTTGACCTGCCATGGCTCGATGGGGTGCAGCGCCCGCGCACGCCCAAGCGCATCCCCACGGTATTGACGGTGGCCGAAGTTGCGGCGCTGCTCGCGGCGTTGCCGGCCGATATGGCCTTGATTGCCCGTTTGCTCTATGGCACGGGCATGCGGCTGATGGAAGGCCTGCGCCTGCGCGTGAAGGACGTGGATTTCGATCGTGGGGTGATTGTGGTGCGCCAGGCCAAGGACGATAAGGACAGGGTGGTGATGCTGCCGCGCAGCCTGGCCGCCGACCTGCGCAGGCAGGTGCTGGCCGCGCGCGCCGTGACCGCCGTAAACAGTCGGTTGGATTGTCAGGTTAGGCGTGCATGGCCTGACGCGCCGCTTGTGCAAGAAAGCCGCTGCGCGTAGCGCCATGGCTGCGTGCGTAGGCGTCGATTTGCTCCACCAAGTTGGCGGGCAAGCTGATGTTCAGGCGCACCGGGCTGGTATCGATGCGGTTCAAGTCCACCTCGGCCAGCAGCCAGATGCCGCCCTGGTACTGCGTATCGGCGGCAAGTTGCTCCAGCGCCGAGGGCGGCGGCACGGCCTGTGCACCTTCGCCGTAGTAGTGCGCCTCTACTGCTTCCTGAATGGCGGCGGGCAGCCCGGTCCATTCATCGGCGGCGGCAAAGCAGCCGGGAAAGTCCGGAAAAATCACGCCGTGGGCATGGTCGGCGTCGCCGGGGTGGATATAGACGGGGTAAAGCATGGTCGTGGCTCCAGGGTTGTGCGGCCTTCATAAGCCCGCTTGCTTGAGGATGCTGCGCAGCGTGTCGATTTGCAGGTCTTTGCGCGGGTGCGGCACCGTCACCTTGCCAGGCTTGCTGGGGTGCTTGAACTGGTGGTGAGAACCCACGGTATGCACCAGATATCAGCCGTCGGCCTTCAGGCGTTTGATGATTTCTGCGCTGGTCATGTGTTAACTATACACACCAATACACAAAAATTCAGTGTCTCTCATGACCAGCTATTTTGCAAAACCTGATCTCGGTGCCCTGTGCATGAGCGTACTGATGCCGGCAAGATGCCGGCGCTCCCGGCCCCCATCCCAACCTTCCCCCAAAGGGGGAAGG
>JAFEES010000049.1 GCA_018240995.1 Pseudomonadota bacterium
GGACTTGGGCAATGGTTCGTGGGTCACGAAGAATGCGGACGGCACGGCGACTTATCAGGACAATTCCGGCGGGTATTTCAACTTCGACAAGAACTCCAACCCGTCACATGTTGGGCGCAATGCGCAAGGCCTCTTGAGCCAGTGGAACAAGACCTATGTGACGGACACCTATGCGCCTGGTGGGGCTCAGCAGCGCACCGACCCGGCTGCCACGGGCTTCACGTTGAATGCCAATGGCACGGTGACGCGCAAGGGAACCAACCCGGATGTAAAGCCGAACGAGATGTACGGCGACTACACCACGCGCAACAGCATCAACAATGTCAAGAATGCCGAGGCGCGGGCCTACTACCAGGCGAACCCAGATGCATTTCTGACTACTGAGGCGACTGGACAAGACCCTGACACATTCTTTATACGTTATTTCTACAACACAAACTATGGACGCCCGGCTGGAGAGTGGGGCGGGCCTGGAGCATCATCCCTAAATAATGGCGGAAACACTGCTGGCGGCAGCGGTGGTTCTGCGCTTGGCGGGCCCGGGGCTGGCGCCACGGTCGGCGGCGGCAGCAGTGGTTCATCGGGCGGCACTGGAAGCGGAACGTCTTCGGGCCGCGATGTCAACTACGGCACGGACACGATAGAGGGCCGCGTCTATGGTCTGATGGCGACCGACCGCTACGGCAACTACACCAACCCGGTGCTGCAGCAGGCGGCGGACAACGCCATGAAGTCGTTTGCCTCGCGCGGTCTGCTCAACAGCTCCATGGCGCAGCAGGCGGCCTATCAGGCGGCGCTGGGCGAGGCGATCAAGATCGCCGGGCCGGATGCGCAGACCTATTTCTCGCAGGGCCGCGCGAACCAAGATGCGAGCAACGTGTTCAAGCGCGACGAGAACCAGTACAAGGAAGACCGCTGGAAGATCGATCAGCAGCTCTCACTGGAGCGCGAGAAGATGGCGCAGAACATGGGGCAGTTCAATCAGGAGCTGGCCTACAAGTACGACGCGCTCAAGCTGGACAAGGACACCCGGGCCGAGGCAGAGGCGCGCGCACAGAAGTACGCGCTGGAGATAAAGAACATCGATGCCGTGAACGGCGCCTATGACCTGTATTTGCGTCGCATTCAGGACATCGACATGAACAAGGACTTGAGCGGCCCGAACAAGATTGAAATGAAAAACCAGGCCGGCAAGGACTTTGACCTGTACGCCAAGGCCAAGGGTATTGCCTGGGAGATGGGCCTGGGCAGCCGGTTTGCCGCGAGCACTGCGGATGCAAAGGTGCAGGAATCGGTGCAGGGCGGCATGTTGAGCAGCGCCGGGGGCGGGGGCTCGTGATGGATGGCGCCGCACTGCTTGCGCAGGCGCGCGCCGCGCCAGACTGGGAGGTGCACGAGTACCGCCCGGGCGGCGTGCTGGCGGGCTTCGGCATGCTCAAGGGCACGGAGTTCCATTGCTGCCTGTTCGCCGGGGCGGGCTTCAACCGCCGGGCGATGCGCGAGTTTCTGCGGCCATTGTTCGAGCGCCGGGGCTTTCTGACCACGCGCGTGGCGCATGGGGACTTGGCGAACCAGCGCTTCAACAAGGTGTTCGGCTTCGAGCGCACTTGGAGCGATGAGCAGTTTCACTATTTTTTGATGGCCGAGCTGCCATTTGGGAGGGCTTGATATGCCAGCAGTAATTGTGGTTGCGGGGGTGGCGAGTGCCTGGGCTGGCGCTACGGCGTTGGCGGCCGGCGCGGTGGGGCTGGCGGCGGTGTCCGCTGGCCTGGCCGTTGTGGGTGGCGTGGCAACTGCCCTGGGGACGCTCACTGGCAACAAGAAGCTGCAGAAGTTCGGCATGATTGCCGGCGTTGGAGCGCTTGCGGCGGGCGGCATCGCGGCGCTGTCCAATGCGGGCGGCACGGCGGCATCGAGCAGCACGGGCCTGGCGGCGAATGCGGCCGGCGAGGGCTTGCAGGCGGGCGGGCAGATTGCCGGCGCCACGGGCGTCACCGGGCTGGGCGCGGCAGAGGCGGGCGCGGCTTTCGCGCCGGAGATCGGTGCCGGCCTGTCGTCGGTAAATACCGGCGCTTCGGCCCTGACCGCCGGCAGCACGACCCCGGTGAATTACGCGTTGACGGCGCCAACCCAGGCGGCGGCTGGTGCGGCGGCCGGCGCTGCCAGTTCTGCCGGCGTTGGCGCGGCCGGCCCAGCGGTGCCTACCGGGGGGTTCGCGGCCAGCACGTCGGACGTCATGGGGGGCGCCGGCTCGGGCCTGACCATGCCGGGCGCCGGTTCCGTGGCCATGCCCGGGGTTGGCGGTGCGGGTGCGGGCAGTGGCATCGGCAGCGCGTTCCAGAATTTCAGCCAGTACCTGAACCAGAACAAGGAGCTGGCGAAGATGGGCACGGGCATTCTGTCGGGCGTGGGCCAGTCCTACATGGCCGAGGAAAACGCCAAGCGCGAGAGGCGCTATCTGGACGATCAGCGCGCACGCTTCAATGCCAGCATTTCCGGCCAAACCAGCCGCTACTGACAAGGAGACCCCGATGGCAGATTTTGAGATTACCCCGCAGAGTTTCCGCGCCAAGATGCAGATTCCGCCCCAGCTGCAAAAGCAGTATGAGCTGGCGGTGCGCGCGGGCCTGCGCATTATGTTTGACGAGGGCATGCGCGAGGAAACCCTGGCCTACATGGATGGCACGGACGCCATGCCCAAGAAGATTGGCGAGGGCATTTCGGCGGTGGTGGAGTTCATCGCCGGCGAGGCCAATGGCACCTTCCCCGGCGAGTTGATCATCCCGGTGGGGGTGGAGCTGATCGCGCATGCCGTGGAGGTGGCGCAAAAGGCCGGCCTGCCGGTGGAGAACAACGACGTGGCCGAGGGCATGGCGGCCTTCATCGAGACGATTTTGACCAAGGCCGGCGCCACGCCCGAGCAGATGCAGCAGATGCTGACGGGCATGGACAGCGGCCAGCAGCCGCAGGGGGTGTGAACATGGGACTGGGAATGCTTTTGGCCGGCGGCCTGGTGGGCGGCGCCAATGCCGCGAATGACATCATCGACCAGGCCACCAAGCGCGAGGAGGCCGACCGGGTGCGCCAGCAGGGCATTGCCGACCGGCGCGACGCCTTGCTGTACGAGATGAAGATGAAGGCCGACATGGCGCGCCAGGAGGAAGACGTGGTCGCCAAGGGCTACGCCAAGGCCGGCGAGCGGGGCGCGCAGATTGGCAACGAGCGCGGGGCGCGCGAGCTGGAGGCGGCGCGTACCCAGGTGCCGAATGCCGGCGAGTTCGCCGGCGAGCGCATCACGCCCGAGATGATCGCCAGCATGCCGCCCCAGGCGCGTGCCATCTACGAGAAGCAGATGGGCCTGACGGCCAACACCCAGCTGCAGCAGCTGCGTGACCAGGTGCAGGGAGCGGGCGAGGTGGGCGCGCCATCGTCGGTGCGCAAGGGCCTGCTGGAGAGCTACAAGGAGGAGTACAAGGCGGACAAGGATGCGAAAGACCGCGACCTCAAGGAGCGCATGGACGCCAACAGGGATGATCGGCTTTTTGCCAGGATGGATCACCAGTCGGAAATGCTGGACAAGAGGCTGGCGGCGCGCGGCGGTGTCGATGGCGCATCCGCGCCCAAGGTGCGCAGCACCAAGACGAACGCCGACGGCGAGGAGGTTGCCATCATGAGCGATGGCAGCATCAAGCCGCTGGGCATTCAGTCTCATGCATTCAGCAAGGCGGTTGCCGCTGGCGTTGCCAAGATGGATGGCGACCTCAAATACCGCAAGCTGTCCGAGGACGAGAAGATCGCACTGGTGAAGAAGCGCCTGGCCGGCGCATCGGTCGGCACGGGGAGCGACGACGATTATGGTGCAGGATCGCCGGCCGCAACGGGAAGCGCGCAGCCAGCGCCAGGCTCAGACGCCGCATCCCGTGCCACGGGCGACATAGCAGCGCTGGAGCGAGAAATTTCCGCCTTGAAGAAGGGCGGCACGAATGCCGATCCCAGGGGCGAGCGCATGATGATCCTGAATGATGAGCTGAAGAAGGCCAGGGGAAAATCTGCCGCGCCACAGTCAGCCGTAAAGGATAATCAGGCAATCAAATCCGTCGAACGGAAAGTAGGCATGACGCAGGTAGTGCCCAGTGGCCCGCACAAGGGCAAGACGGTGGTGTGGGATGGCAAGGGTTGGGCGTTGAAATAAAGGGCGGGCATGGCGCAGTATCTGAGCGACGACGAGGTGTTTGGCACGGGCGCGGCGGCGCCATCGGCCGGTCCGGTGTACCTGAGCGATGAGGAGGTGTTTGGCGCTACGCCTGCCAGCCCCAAGGACGACAGCTTTTTCAGCATGGAGCGCGCCAAGGGCGTGCTGTCCAGCCTGGCGAATGCGGTGCCGTTCGTTGGTGCTGACGATGGCAAGCCGAACCCATTTGCCGAGTACGTCAAGGGCGCGGCGGAACGTGCTCGCGGCAATCTGCCCGTCCTTGAAGACGGCAAGCTCAAGCCGGCCGAGCCGAAGAAGTTCAAGAGCGTCTTGGAGACTCAGCCATGGCCGGACACCGTGCCATCGGACGATGAGCTGATACGCCTGTCGCGGCGCGACTATGCCAAGGCCCAGGAAGACGAGGCCAGGCGTGTCCGCACGGGCGGCCATGAAATGCGCGCCACAAAGCCGGCGCCCGTCTTGTCGGCGGCAGAGGCCGGCGCCAAGCGTTTTGCCGAGGACAACCCCGTCACGGCGTCCATTAAGAGCAGCGCCGCACAGTCTCTCGCCGGGCTGGCGAATGCGCCATCGGCGGCGGCCCAGGCTGGCAATGAGATGACGCGCAATGCCATGATCGGCTTTGGCGCCGACGTTCCGGCATCGCGCGTGCCCAACATGCCGTTGGTGGACGGCCTCATGAAGATGAGCGGCGCCTACACGTCCGAGCTACAGCGCCGCGCGCCAGGTGAGGCGTGGGATCGCGGCGAGTTCGGCCAGTGGCTGCTGACCCAGTTGGGCGGCAATTCCATGAACACCATTCAGTCGCTTGGCGCGCTGATGGTGCCAGGCATGCAGGGCGCGCTATTGACATCCATGGGCGCAACGGCGGCGGGCACGTCCTATGCCACGGGTGATTCTGGCATTGCGTCCATTGGCAAGGGCATTGTCGAGGCGGCTTCGGAAAAGTTGCCACTGGAGGCGGCCGGCGTTGCCACCAAGAAGGTGAGTGGCTTCATCGAGAAGATCCCCGCAGCATCACGCAATGCCATATTGCAAGATGCTGGCAGGCGACTCGTGGCCGCTGGCGGCGCAGTCACGTTCAATTCACTCGTGGGAGCCATTGAGGAATCTGCTGCGCAGATCGGCGGCAACGCCATCGACATTGCCATTGATGGCAAGACAAAAAGCCTGTTCGATGAAGTGGATCGCGCCGCCATCGTTGGCGCAGCAGCGAACACCAGCATGGCTGCGCCGGCCATCATCGAGGCAGCAAGGCGCCCAACAACGGATGCAGGGCTGCTCGCCGGCGAGTTGACCGACGCCCTGAACGGCGGCCAGTTCACCCAGGCTGGCATTGACCAGACGGTGAGCGACATGCTGCGCACGGGCGGCACCGCGGTTGACCCTACTGCCACCTCCAAGGCGGCCTTTGCGGCCGAGCGCGCCCGCCTAGAGCAGATGCGCGCCCGGCCCACGGTGGCCGACATTGGCAAGGCCGCCAGCGTGGACGATGCGATTGCCGTGGCCGAGCAGGCCGCAGCGGCGCCGCCTGAGACTGCGCGCGCGGTGCAGCTGGACGAGGCAGATTTGCTCCAGCGCGCCATGGCCGGCATTCCGATGGATGCCGCTCCGGCCGCAGTGGATACGGTCATTGCCCAGGCCACGGCCGCGACGGCGGCGCCTGGCGCGGCGCCCGTTGCCGCTGCTGCGCCACAAGCGCAGCCGCAACCGCCCGCCATGCCGGCGGCACAGGACAGCGGCCAGCCCGCCAAGCTGTGGTTTGGCCGGCGCGGCGATGGCTACCGGCGCATGCCTTCATTTCCGCTGCCGGCGGCCTGAACCGCGCCACGGCGGCAGACCTGGGCATCGATGGCAATCCGCGCATCGGCAACCGCTTTTTGTTTGCCGGCGCCGGCCGTGGCCTGAGCATGGAGCAGGCGCGCGAGCAGCTGGTGCAGGCGGGGTACCTGGGCGAGAACGCCACGCTCAACGATGCCTATGCGCTGGTGAAACTGAGCCTGACCCGGCCGCAGTACACGCCCGAGGGCGTGGAGCGCATGGCGCAGGCCGAGCAGGAAGCGCGGTTTGAGGATTACCTGGCGGCGCAACAGGATGCAGCCCAGCATGCGGATGAGGACTTCGACCCGTTCGCGCCGGGGCAGGATCTGGGCTTGCCGCCGGATTTCACGGCGGATGATCTGCGCGAGGTTGGCTACACTGAGGCCGACACGCCACTGAAAGCCGAGGTGCGGGCGCTGACCGCACAAGCTCAAGCCCATGGCATCGATACCAACGACTTGCTCGCCGAAGTCTTTGAGGACACGAAGTATGACCCCAACCCCGACGCCTACTACGAGCGCGCCAGAGACGAGCTCCGGCGTGCCATCGCTGAAATCACTGGAGGCCGCAGCCATCAAGAAGCTGCTGGCAATGCTCAAGGACAAGCCCGGCAAGATGCCCAGCGAGGAGGCAATTTTGATGTCCGCCAAGCTGATGGCACAGAAGGCGCACCGGGAACTGACGGAAAAAGCAGCAGGCCGGTAGGCCAAGACCTGCTTGGCGACAAGCCCAACGCCAGCCAGCAACAGGCCGCCGACGCCCGAGCGGCCCAGGCGCGCAAGGAGCAGCAGCAGCGCAATGCCGCGCCCAGCGCCGACGAGTTCACCCTGGGCATGGAGGATGCGCGCACTGGGCGCGAGGTCGATCCGGGGCAGGGGGAACTGCTGGGCGGCGAGCTGAGGTTCAGCCGGACTGCCGGCCGGTTTGATGCCTTCCGCGTGCCTGCGTCCACGGTGCAGTGGCTGGGGTTCGATGGAGCCATGGCCTGGCGCGCAGACCTGCAGGCGCTGGCGCAGCGCCATCCGGAATACTACGAGTCTGCCGCCGAGGTGCGCCAGGACATCGACTACGTGATGCAGCAGCCGGATGGCTGGTACATCCACGATGGCAGCAAGGTGACGGTGTTCCGCGAGGGCGGCGGCAACCAGATACCGCAGGTGCGCGTGGAGCTGGAGCGCTCTGGCGATGGCCTGGTGGTTCGGTCGGTGTACGTGGGCAATCGGCGCCAGATTGCCAAGAAAATGCAGGACAAGCGCCAGCGGTTGGAACGCATCGGGCTAGGCGGTCAATCGCTAGATTCGCTCACTGTGGCCGAGTACCTGGAGGCGCTGGGCGACAGGTCGTCGCGTCCTGAGTCGCCTTCCGACAACTCTCCCGATGCGAAGCCCCATGGTAACCAGGACGGCACTGGCGGTCAATCCGTGTCCCGCTCCTTTGCCGGCCAGCAGGCCGCTACCGCCGACAAGCTGGCCCTGGCCACGGCGCAAGAGCGCCTTGAGTCCGGCGAAGACGCGGAAACCATACGCAAGGACACCGGATGGCACAAGGCGGCGGATGGCCGCTGGCGCTTTGAGATCAGCGATGCGGATGCGAAGCTCAAGGGCTGGATTGGCAACGTGACGGCCAAGCAGTTGATGGACGCCAACGGCGGTGCGCCCATCACGACGAAGGACTTTTCGCAAAAGTATCCTGGCCATACGCTCTCGGCACAGATTCAGCTGGCCGATGACCTGCGCAGGTCAAGCGCTTCTAACCCCAACGTCGGCGTTGTCACGCTCGGCGAGGTGCTGGAGCACCCGGCATTGTTTGCAGCCTACCCAGCATTGCGCGAGTTGCGCGTGCTGATCGACGATGCAATACCCATTGGCAATGCTGCGTTCTATCCTGAAAGCGGCGCTATCGCAGTCGGGCCAGTGAAACAAGATGCTGCTCTGTCCGCCATGCTGCACGAGATTCAGCACGGCATTCAGGATGTGGAGGGGTTTGCTTCTGGCGGTAGCCCGCTCCAGTTCGCCGCAGGCCATAACCATGCACAGGCGCGGTTGAAGGATGCGCAGTCATGGTTTGACGCGTGGGATGGCGAGTTGCGTCGCCGGAAAAATGGCGACGGGCCAAGCGATAGTTACGGCCACCTGCCGGACAAAATGATTCGATCCAGGGTAAAGGAGGCGAAAGAAAAGCTCGTGTCGGCGCAGGCATACGCGCAAAGGAATGACGCCACCAAGCAATACCAAAGCCTGGCCGGCGAGGCGGAAGCCCGCAACACCCAGACCCGCCAGAAGATGACGGATGCCGAGCGCCGCGCCACGCCGCCAAGTGCTACGCAAGACGTGGCCGATGCCGACGTGATCGTGACCTTCAACGGCAAGGAGGCGCACAACGCGCCTGCGCCGGCCAATGCCGCGACTGCTGGTGCGCCCCAGCCCGCCAAGACCGGCTCCACGGTATCCACCATCGCAGCAGCGATCCGCCAGGCCTACGGCAATGTGCTGGGCCAGCTGCAGGCCAAGGGGTTGGTGACGTTGGTGCAGTCGCAGGACGAGGCCATCGATGCGGCGGCAAAGGCGCGGGCGGACAAGACGGGTGAGCCGGCTGCGCAGGTGCGCGAGAAGTTGCTGGCGTCGGTCAGCATGAGCCTGTCACCGATGAAGTCCATCGAGGCCAATGTGCGCCGTGGGCGTGAAGCGCTGGCGCGGGCGCTGGACGAGAAGACCAGCGTGCACCGGGCGATGTTCCGCAATGGCCTGGGTTGGGTGGATTTTGTCTGGGGCGATGTAGGAACGGTCAAGCCCAACGGCAAGACCAAGGACGCCATGGGGTTGGCGCACATCATCGAGGCCCGCCAGCGCAAGGACGGCATGTCAGATGCCCAGGTGGTGCAGTTGCTGGATCGCCTGGTGCAAGCTATTGCCAGCGGTCAGGAGCTGCGCCGCAATGAAACGGGCGGCTCTATCCGCGTGGTGGTGGAGCGTGATGGCGTGGAGGCCACACTGGTGCAGAACAAGGGCAGCAATGCCTGGCTGCTCAGTGGCTGGGAAGTGAAAAACCCCGATGGACTCAGCGCCGCCAACGTTGCAACTGAGCCTACGCTTGCCCGGCCTACAACCAGCCAGCCGAACAAGGGTGCGGGGTTTGCCGAAATCATAGGCGCAAACGATCTTGACATCAAGCGCAGCGCCGATGGCGCCATCCAGGGCTTCTACGACCCACAGTCCGGCCAGTCCTTCCTGATCGCCGATGGCCTGACGGCCGAGGTAGCGCCGGGCGTGCTGGTGCACGAGGTGGGCGTCCACATGGCGCGCGACACCCAGGATGCGCGCGGCAAGGCGGCCTTCGACAAGATGTTGGGCCGGGCTGGCGAGCTGAGGAAACTGGGCCGTGGCGTGTTCTTCGAGCGCGTGAACCAGCGCCTGCGGGACTCGGGCGAAACCAGCAACGAAGAGGCGGCGGCCTACATTGCCGAGGAGTACGAGCGCGACCGCGTGAATGCCCCGGCCAGCGTCAAGCGCTGGGTGACGGACTTCATGGCGGCGGTGAGCGCCTGGCTGTTCGGCAAGGGCGTGCTGGTGAAGGCCAGCGACTTGGGCGCGGCGGACATCGCGGCGATTGCGCGGGCAAATGTGCGCCGGGCGGCCAATGATGGCCCTGCCATGGCTGGCGATGGCCCGGTGCGTCGCAGTGACGCCAGCCCCACCGAGAACGAAGTGCGCGGCCTGGTGCAGCAGTACGCCAGCACCGAAGGCGCGCCTACCGAGGCGCAGATGCGTGAGGCTGTACGCCAGTACCGCGACACCGAGCGGGCCTATGGCGGCAGGCCGGCCTATGACAAGGCGAAGGCGGCGTGGCAGACCAAGCTGGCCTATGGGCAGTGGGTGCAGGTGCGCACCGAGAACTTCAAGAATTGGTTCGGCGACTGGCAGGCGGTGCGGGCGCGCGATGATCTCCAGAATATGGATGCCATCCCTGCTCGGCTGGAGGCTGCGTTCGGATCTGACTTCGGCCAGGCTAAGGCGCTGGCGAAGGCTGAGTTTGACAAGCTGCGCGTAGCGACTGAGCGTGATGGCTTTGCCGTTGTCGCATCTGATGGCCGCAAGATTGCTTTCTCTGGCAGGGGATTCAAGGAAGTGGCTCAGCATGCAGCGGATCGCCGGGTGCTGTCGGCTTCCGCAAATTTGCAGGCGCTGTTTGAATCTGCGGTGCCGCTGTATTCAAGCAAGCCAGAAGATGTGCGCCAGCAGGTTGCAGCGTTTCACTACTACGGCGTGAAGGCGGACTTCGGGAAGGATGGCCAGGCGTTTGTGCTGCTGGAGGTGGTGGAGCGCAGCAACGGCGATTTCTTCTATGACGCGGATGCCACCAGCGTGGAAGAAGTACGGGCCGCATCCTCGGCCCCTCTCGCTGACCAGACCAAATCCGGCGCGGGTGGCTTCGGTGCAGCCCGTGCGGGAAGATTAGCGCAGTGGTTTGCTGGCGTCAACCCCGAGGCTGTCTCAAAGGTGGTTGATCCGGCCACGGGCGAACCGTTGGTGGTGTATCACGGGACGCACGGCGATTTCAGCGCGTTCCAGTCTCAGGATCGTGTCTCGACGGATTCCGGCATGCTGGGCAGCGGCCATTACTTCGCGCCCGACCCGAAGCGCGCGAGTGATTGGTATGCCAGCCGCATGGACATGGAGACCGGGGAACGCCTCTCTGGTGGCAATGTCATGTCGGTGTTCCTGAATGCCCGCAACCCGCTGGAAATCCGGTTGCAGCCTGGGCAGGACTTGCATGGTGCGCTGGTTGCCATGTCGCGCGACATGGGCCTGGGACGTATGCCATCCATGAGCAACGATGCCGCTAACGCCAAATGGGCGCCGCTGTTCACGCAAGCGCTGCGCGAGCGGGGGCACGATGGGGTTCAGCTGGTGCTGTCCAGTGGGGCGACCCAGGAGGTCAGCGTTTTTGACGGCGCCAGCGCGAAATCCGCCACCGGCAACATAGGCACCTTCGACGGCGCCAATGGCGACGTGCGTTTCAGCCGGAAGTCACCTGCGCCGGCCGTACGGACTGATGATGAACCACTCAGTATCATCAGCAGGATCAATGACAAACTGTCCGGGGTTGGCGCCAGGGTGCACCTGGCCGCGACGTTTGCCGAGTTGCCGCAGAAGGCGCAGGACGCGGCGCACAAAGCCGGGGTTCCGCCCGATGAGTTCCGGGGCGTTACGTTGGCGGGGGGGCAGGTCTATCTTGTCCAAGGCAATCACTCCGGTGCGTCCGACGTTCAGGCGACGGTGGTGCATGAAGTGTACGGCCATGTGGGCCTACGCGCGCTGTTCGGGCCGGACATCTATCGCCGGCTGAACAAGCTGTACCTGAGCTTGGGCGAGTCCAAGATGCGCGCGCTGGCCGAGAAGTACGGCATGGCCGACAGCTATTTCTCCATGGCCGAGGCGGTGAAGGCTGGTGACAAGATGACGCGGCGCGCGGGCGGCCCCACGGAGCTGCGCAATGGCTGGCTGACCGAGGAGCTGCTGGCGCATATTGCCGAGCGCGAGACAGGCACGCTGCGCCAGCAGGCGCGCGAGGTGATCGGGGCGATTCGCGCCTGGCTGCGCGAGCATGGCTTTGCGCGACTGGCGGACATGGGCATGACGGACATTGCGCATATCTTGAAGCAGGGCCGCCTGGCGCTGGAGAACGGCAACGGCTTCACCGGGGTGGATGCGCCGCCGGCTTTCCGCCGGGTGGATACCGCCACCCAGGGCGATACCTACGCATTGCCCGAGGAGCGCTTGGGCGGGCTGCGCCGCAAGATGCAGGATTACTTCATCCGCGCGCTGCAGACCCAGGAGGCCGTCGCATCCCAGGGCGGCACGGTGAACGAGCAGACGGATTTCTACCGCGCCGAGGAGCTTTCCAGCGGCCGGCGTGCGGCCCTGGTGCAGGACTTTGCCAACAACACGGTGGAGCCGCTGATGAAGCGCGCCGCCAAGCTGGGCGTGGGCTTGGAGGAGCTGGCGCTGTATGCCTACGCCAAGCATGCCCAGGAGCGCAATGAGCATATCGCCACCATCAATGACCGCTTCGCCGATGGCGGCTCGGGCATGAAGACGGCGGATGCCAATGCCGTCCTGGACAAGGTGCACCAGGAGGGGCGCGCGCAGGCCTTCGAGGAGTTGCACCAGGGGTTGATGGGCATCACGGCCAAGACGCGCGCGCTGCTGCTGTCCGAGGGCTTGATCACGGCGGACGAGTTCAACGCCATGCAGGGGCAGTACCAGAACTACATCCCGCTGCGCGGCTTCGAGCGGGTGGACGAGCGCGGCGAGCCTTCGGGGCGCGGCGCCGGCAAGGGCTTCAACATCCGGGGCAAGGAGACGATGC
>JAFEES010000004.1 GCA_018240995.1 Pseudomonadota bacterium
CGCCGGGCCGCCCCAAGATGAAAAGCGGCCCCCTCGGGGGGCAGCGGACTACGCGAAGCGAGGGAGCATGGGGGCCATTTTTCATGACCCGTGGCCGGAAGCGCCGGCATCTTGCCGGCATGAGGGCGCTGCGGCGCTGGCCCCACCCTCCCCCGGACCGTCTCGTAGGTCGGGTTAGCCCGCAGGGCGTAACCCGACAGCCACCGGGTGCGGGTGTCGGGTTACGCCGCGCTAACCCGACCTACGGGGCTGGCGCCCGTTACACAAGCGCCAATAGCTACTCTTTTGGAAGCAATCGGCAACCCTGCAGCCGTAGGTCTTGCGCAAAGTCTTCGGACATCAGGTAGGCAAACTCCACCGGCCGCTGCGTGCCTATGGCATCGCCCGGCACCTCGGCCGCCGCCGGGTGGCACATCAACAGGCTGCCCGCCTGCACCTGCGCCAGCCAGGCCTGCATGTGCGCGCCGTACTGCTGCGGCGTGGGGGCGTCAAAGCCGTAGACGCCGCCAAATCCCTGGTTCATGGCCACGCCGGCGCGGGCGAGCAGGCGCGTGGCCTGCCAGCCGCCCAGCAGGGCGATGATGGCGGCCTTGCGGTCGCGCCACAGCCTGCCGGCGGGCACGGTGGAGCGCACCCAGGGCATGGGCCCGCCGGCGTAGCGCCGCTGCAGCTCGGCCAGCAGAGCCTCACGCACGCCGGGCAGCTGGTGCACATGCTGGTGGCCGTCGATGAAGTCGGGGGCGCTGCCAATGGCGTCCTCGAAGGCGTCGAGCTGCGCGCGCCAGGCATCGCGCAGCTGCGCGGCGGACAGGCGCCGCAGGTAGGCCGCGGCCAGCACCTGGCCCAGGCTGTGCGCCGCATGGGCGCCGCCATGGCCCTCGGTCAGGTTGAAATGCAGGCCCAGCTGCAGGCGCCCGCGCAGCGGCAACAGCTGCGGCGCGGCGGCACGCCAGCGCGGCGCGGTGCTCATGCAGCTGGTGGCGGACAGGCGCCCGGTCTGGGCCAGCCGCAGCACTGCCTCGTCCACCAGCGGGTGCAGCGCATAGTCGTCGGCGCACAGGGTGATGCCGCGGCCGGTCATGAGGCGCGCGCCCTGAAGGCCCAGAATTTACTCAGGACGAAGGTGGCCACGGCCACCAGCAGCAGCACGCCGGCCAGGCTCCACAGGTAATGCCAGTGCAGCCAGTCCAGCGCCAGGGCATACAGCAGCTCGTTGGCCACGAAGGACAGGCAGGCCACGGCGAAGTAGCGCGCCACCACGGCCCAGCCGCGCGCGCCGGCGCTGGCAAACGTCAGCAGCGCATGGCCGTTGTAGCTGACCACGAAGGCCACCAGAAAGGCCAGCACGTTGGCCACCAGCGGCGCCATGTGCGTGAGCTGCACCAAGAGCGCCACCACCGCCAGGTGCGTGGCCGCGGCGCAGCCGCCCACCAGCACGAACTGCAGCGGCTGGGGCAGCAGCGCCAGGCGCCGGACCAGCAGGACTGTGCTCATGAATCGCGCCAGGGGCTGTTGTCCTCGTCGCGCGCCACCAGGTAGGTGGGGCGCTGCTTGACCTCGTCGTAGATGCGGCCTATGTATTCGCCCAGGATACCGATGGACATCAGCTGCACGCCCGAGAACAGCATGATGCCGGCGGCCAGCGTGGGCCAGCCGGCCACGTCCACGCCGAACAGCAGCGCGTCCAGCGCGATCCACGCGCCGTAGACCAGCGCCAGCGCCGCCACCAGGGCGCCAACCACGCTCCACACGCGCAGCGGCAGCGTGGTGAACGACGTCAGCCCCAAGAGCGCCAGCGAGCCCAGGCGGCGCATGCTGAAGCTGGTCTGCCCGCCGGCGCGGTCGTGCGGCACGAAGGGCAGGGCCGCGGCCTTGAAGCCGACCCAGGCGTACAGGCCCTTCATGAAGCGGTTGCGCTCGGGCAGGGCGTTCAGGGCGTCGGCCACGCGCCTATCCATCCAGCGGAAATCGCCCGCGTTGGGCGGCACCTTGACCTGCTTGCCGGTGTTGATCAGGCGGTAGAACAGCCCCGTGCCCATGCGCTTGGTGCCGCTCTCGAAGCCGCGGTCGACGATCACGCCATACACCATGTCGTAGCCCGCCAGCCACAGCTCGTGCATCTGGGGCAGGAGCTCCAAGGGGTGCTGGAAGTCGGCGTCTATCAGCAGCACGGCGTTGCCGCGCGTGTGCGCCAGGCCGGCGGTCAGCGCCGCCTCCTTGCCGAAGTTGCGCGACAGGGCCAGGTAGCGCACCGGCAGCTCGGCCGCCAGGCGCAGGGCGACGGCGTGCGTGGCGTCGCGGCTGCCGTCGTTGACGATGATGATCTCGAACTCGTCGGTGAGCCGGCCCACGGCCTGCGCCAGGGCGCGCACGAAGGCGTCGAGATTCGCCTCCTCGTTGTGCGCCGGCACCACGCAGCTCAGGCGCAGCGGCGCGCGCGGCAGCTGCGCCGGCGGCGCGGCCGGGGCGTAGTCGGCGTGGTAGTCGGCGCCGGGCGTGACGCGGTAGGGGGCGAGCGATTCGGTCATGGTGGCGATTGTCCGCGCTGTCGGGTGCCGTCCACGTCATACACCGCATAGGCCCAGGGCCGCGGGTGTGGAAAGCGCCAGCCGCTGCGCTGCGCCTGCAGCACATGGGCCTGTGCAGGCAGGCCCTGTGCGCCCAGCCAGGCCTGCGCCTGGCGCTGGCAGTCGCTTGCCGGCTGCGGCGCCGCCACCGGCCCCAGCGGGCACAGCAGCAGGCCCTGGCGCCCCTGCCAGGCGCCCATGGCCGACAGCCGCGCGATCTCGGTGCCGGGCACGCCCGGCACGGTGAGCAAATGCGGCTGGGCGTAGAAGGCCAGCATGGCGTTCTCGGCCCAGTCGCCGCCCACCCAGGCCAGGCGCTGGCCCGGGTGGCGCTGCTGCCAGGCCTGGAGAACGGCGCGCGCCGCCTCCTGCGTGGGCCGGTAGTAGCCCTGGTCGCCGCGCAGGGCGTTGGCCACGGCCAGCACCACGCCCAGCAGCAGCACCAGGGCCAGCACCGGCCACCAGGCGCGCTCCAGGCGCTGCAGCGTCACGCCAGCGGCTGCAGGTGCCAAGAGTTGCAGGTTGCGCAGCCACAGCAGCGCGAAGGCGTAGCCAATGGGTATGGCCCAGGGGGTGGACAGCTCCACCACCCCGGCCAGGCCAAAGGCCAGGGTCAGCGCCCAGGGCATGCAGGCCAGCCAGAACAGCACGTCGTCCCAGCCGCGCGGCAGCCAGCTGCGCGCCAGCAGGCGCAGGGCGGTGCGTGCCCAGGGCGCGCCGTCGTGCCGCGCCTGCACCCGGGCCCAGACCAGGCACAGCGCCAGCCAGGCCGGCAGCCAGTAAAACAGCGGCGCCAGCGCGAAGCGCGCGATGTAGCGCCAGGAGGTCTGCCCGCCGCCCTGATCCATGGCATAGCCCAGCGGCGCCCAGTCGTGCGACGCCACCCAGGCCAGGTGCGGCCACAGCGCCAGGCCGAACACCGCCAGCGCCAGGTACGGCCGCGGCGTGGCCAGCCAGCGCCGGCCATCGGCATGCGCCAGCGTGGGTAGCAGAAAGCCGGCCAGGAACACCCCGCTGTAGTACTTGCTGAGCATGCAGGCCGCGGCCACCAGGCCCAGCCAGCCGCTATACCAAACGCCGCGCAGCCCGCGCTCCTGCCAGCTGGCCAGCAGCAGCGCCGCGGCCCAGGGCCACAGCGACAGCAGCTGGCTGTTGGCGTTGAACTTGCCCGCCAGGTTGGTGTAGGGCAGGCTCCACAGCAGCAGCAGCGCGCCCCAGGGCGCGAGTTGCCCCAGCCGCAGGCGCCGCCCCAGCGCCCACACGCCCAAGAGGCCCACGAGCACGTTGGCGTAGGACAGCAGCCGGTAGGCCAGGTCGCCTTGCGGAAAAACGGCGAACCACAGCCCCACCACCCAGGCAAAGAACGGCGGGTGCTTGTGCGTGCCCCAGCGCAGCGGCTGCGACCAGGCGTAGTTCTCCAGCATGTCGTTGTAGCCGTCCAGATTGGCGCTGGCCAGCCACGACACGCCGGCCCAGACCAGGCAGGCCAGGGCCAGCCAGGCGAGGGTGCGGCGCACCGCCGCCGCAGGGAACACAGGTTGCACCATCAAAGACATTTCACGTCAGCAGCGCATAGGCCGCGGAAAAACTCAGGAAGGCCAGCACCGTGGACACCAAGATGATGCGCGCCACGCGCCCGCCATGCGCGCCAAAGCGCTCCACCAGCAGCGACACGTTGCTGGCGCTGGGCAGGGCCGCCAGCAACACCATCACAGTCAATGTGTAGCCGGAGATATCGGCCCCCAGGCCAATGGCCGCGCGCCCCACGCCCCACACCAGGAGCGGGTGCACGATGAGCTTGGCCAGCGCAATCGGCACGTACTGGCCCGGCGGCACATATTCGTGCTGATTCATCTGCGAGCGCGCCAGCACCGCGCCAATGGTGAACAGCGCCACCGGCGAGGCCGCGTCCGCCAGCATGGCCACGGTCTTGTCCAGCGGCCCCGGCAGCCGCCACTGCAGGGCCGAGGCCAGGGCGCCCAGGGCGATGGACCAGGGCATGGGATTGACGGCCATGCCGCGCGCCGCATTGCGCAGCGCCACGGCCACGCCATGCGCGCCCGCACCCTCCAGGCGCGACAGCGCGATGCAGGCCGAGCTGGTGATGACCAGATCCACCGTCAGCACCACGATCACCGTGCCGGCGCTGGCCTGACCCATGAGCGCCAGCAACAGCGGCAGGCCCATGAAGCCGGTGTTGGGGAAGGCCGCCACCAGGGCGCCAAAGGCGGCGTCGTTCCAGCCCAGGCCGCCGCGCCGGGTAAGTGCGATCGTGCCCGCCACCAACAGCGCCGCGCACAGCAGGTACACGCCGGCCACGCTGGCGTCCAGCAGCTGCGCGATGGGCGTGCCGGCACCAAAGCGGTACAGCATGCAGGGCAGGGCAAAGTACAGCACGAAGCCGTTCAGCCCGCCTATGGCGCCAAGCGGCAGCGCCCCGGCGCGCGTGGCCAGGTAGCCACAGAGCACCAGGGCGAAGAAGGGAAAGGTAACCACCAGGACGGAGAGCACGGGCGCGATTGTGGCAGCGCCAGCCCCTATGGCGCCGTCACACGCCTGTCATGCCGGGTACGCACAGTGCGGGGTTTCCATTGAATGACCCTGCCGCATGCAAGTTACCAAGCTTCTTCCCCTGGCCGTCCTGGCCCTGCTGGGCGCCGCCGGCGCGCAGGCGCACAAGACCCAGCTCACGGTCTATACCGCACTGGAGAACGACCAGCTCAAGGCCTACCAGGGTGCCTTCAACCAGGTGCACCCGGACATCGACATCCAGTGGGTGCGCGACTCCACCGGCGTCATCACCGCCAAGCTGCTGGCCGAGAAGGACAGCCCCCGGGCCGACGTCGTCTGGGGCGTGGCCGCATCCAGCCTGGCGCTGCTGAAGCAAAACGGCATGCTCCAGCCCTACGCGCCGCTCAACCTCGACGCGCTCATGCCGCAGTACCGCGACACGCAAAGCCCGCCCGCCTGGTGGGGCATGAACGTGTTTGGCGCCACGGTCTGCTTCAACACCGTCGAGGCCAGCAAGCGCGGCATCGCCCAGCCTGCCAGCTGGCAGGATCTGCTCAAGCCCGAGTTCAAGGGCCAGGTGGTGATGCCCAACCCGGCGTCGTCGGGCACGGGCTATTTCGACGTCGCCGCCTGGCTGCAGCTGTGGGGCGACGACGCCGGCAAGGGCGGCGGCTGGAAGTACATGGACGCGCTGCACCAGAACATCGCCCAGTACACGCACTCCGGCTCCAAACCCTGCAACATGGCGGCGGCGGGCGAGTATGTCGCCGGCATCTCGTTCGAGTACCGCGGCCACAGCAACAAGGCCAAGGGCGCGCCCATCGCGCTGGTCTTCCCCAAGGAGGGCCTGGGCTGGGATCTGGAGGCGTTTGCCATCCACCGCGGGACAAAGCAGCTCGCCGCCGCCAAGAAGCTCGCCGACTGGGCCAGCTCCAAGGACGCCATGCGGCTCTACGGCAAGAGCTTTGCCATCACCGCGCAGCCCGGGGTCGCGCCGCGGCTGGCACATATCCCGGCAGACTACGAGTCGCGCCTGCTGAAGATGGACTTCGACGCCAGCGCCGCCGGCCGCGCCGCCACCCTGGCCGAGTGGACGCGCCGCTACGGCGCCAAGAGCGAGGCCAAAAAGTAAGATGCGCGCCGACCTTGCCCCTTGCGCCACGCACCACGCCGGCGCCACGCCGGCCGCAGACCCGCCGGCGCTGCGCCTGCAGGGCGTGGCCAAGCACTTTGGCGCGTTCCAGGCGCTGACGCAGGTGGATCTGGAGATCGCGCGCGGCGAGCTGGTCTGCTTTCTCGGCCCCTCGGGCTGCGGCAAGACCACGCTGCTGCGCATCATCGCCGGGCTGGAGCAGCCCAGCGCCGGCCGGCTGTGGCAGGCCGGGCGCGACATCACGCGGCTGGCGCCGGGGCAGCGCGACTACGGGCTGGTGTTCCAGTCCTACGCGCTGTTTCCCAACCTGAACGCGGCCGACAACGTGGCCTATGGCCTGGGGCGGCGCGGCCAGGCGCGCGTGCGGGCGCGCGTTGACGAGCTGCTGGCCCTGGTGGGCCTGGCCGGCTGCAGCGCCAAATACCCGGCCCAGCTCTCGGGCGGCCAGCAGCAGCGTGTGGCACTGGCACGGGCCCTGGCCACCAACCCCGGCCTGCTGCTGCTCGACGAGCCGCTGTCGGCGCTGGACGCCACGGTGCGCGCCCACCTGCGCCGCGAGCTGCGCGCACTGCAACAGCGCCTGGGCGTGACCACCATCATGGTCACGCACGACCAGGAGGAGGCGCTGTCGCTGGCCGACCGCATCGTTGTCATGAACCATGGCGTGATCGAGCAGGTGGGCAGTCCGCGCCAGGTCTACCTGGCGCCGGCCAGTGCCTTCGTCGCCGAGTTCATCGGCCGCGCCAACCGGCTGCAGGCCGTGGTTCAGGCCGGTGGCGGGCTGCGCTGCGGCGCGCTCAGCCTGCCCGCGCCGCCGGGCGCGCCGCTGCCCGCAGGCCAGGCCGTGACGGCGTTTCTGCGCCCCGAAGACCACTGGCCCGAGGGCGCCGCACCGGGCCAGGGCTGGCACTGCCTGGGCACGGTGAGCCAGGTCGAATTCCTGGGCGGCAGCTGCCAGGTGGCCGTCGAGGTCGCCGGGCTGCATCAGGGCCCACTGCAGCTGCAATACACACCGCACCAGCTACAGGCGCTGGACATTGCCCCGGGCCGGCGCCTGCAGCTGGCGCTGCGCACCGAGCGGCTGCGCGTCTTCGCCACGCCGGGGCGCGCATGAACGGCGCCACGCTGGCATTGCCGGTGCGCCCGGCGCTGGCCTGGGCGCGCCTGGCCCCGCCGCTGTGCCTGGCGCTGCTGCTGGCCCTGCTCGGCCTGGGCCTGGCCGGGCCGCTGCTGGCCATACTCGGCCAGGCCTGGGGGGCAGATGGGGCACGTCAGGCCATGGCCTACCTGGGCGCGCCGGCGCTGCGCACCAGCCTGTTCAACAGCCTGTGGGTGGCGGCGCTGGTGACGGCCATCGTCATCCCGCTGGCCTTCACCTTTGCCTACGCGCTGACGCGCAGCTGCATGCCGGCCAAGGGGCTGCTGCGCGCCATCACGCTGCTGCCGCTGCTCGCACCGTCGCTGCTGTCGGCGCTGGCGCTGGTCTACTGGTTCGGCAACCAGGGGTTGGCGCGCGACGCCTGGCAGGCACTGGGCTTCGACTCCATCTACGGCGCCGGCGGCATCGTGCTGGCGCAGTGCTTTGCCACCTTTCCCTACGCGCTGATGGTGCTGGCGACGGCGCTGCAACTGGCCGACGCGCGCCTGTACGACGCGGCCCGCGCCATGGGCGCGGGGCCGCTGCGCCGCCTCGTCACCGTCACGCTGCCGAGCGCGCGCTACGGCCTGGTGTCAGCGGCGCTGCTGGTCTTCACCCTGGTGCTGACCGACTTCGGCATTCCCAAGGTGGTGGGCGGCGACTTCCCGGTGCTGGCCACCGACGTGTTCAAGCTGGTCATAGGCCAGCAGGACTTCCAGCGCGGGGCTGTCGCCGCGCTGCTGCTGCTGGCGCCGGCGCTGCTGGCCTTTGGCGTCGACCTGCTGGTGCAGCGGCGCCAGGGCGCCGCCCTGGGCGCACGCGCCGTGGCCCTGGTGCCGCAGCCCCACGCCGGCTTAGACGCCGCCATGGGCCTGTTCTGCGGCCTGGTCGCGCTGTTGATGCTGGCGCTGTACGGCATGGCGCTGTGGGCCTCGCTGGTGCAGCTGTGGCCCTACAACCTGGCGTTGGGGCTGCAGCATTACCGCAGCGGCCTGCTCGACTCGGACATGGCCGCAGCCCTGGCCAACAGCCTGCGGCTAGCCACGGCCTGCGCATTGCTGGGCACGGCGCTGGTCTTTCTGGGTGCCTGGCTGCAGGAAAAGTGCACGGGCCAGGCCTTGCTGCGCCTGCTTTTGCGCCTGCTGGCCATGCTGCCCATGGCGGTGCCCGGCCTGGTGCTGGGCCTGGGCAGCATCTTCTTCTTCAACCACCCGGCCAACCCACTGCGCGGCCTGTATCAGAGCATGGCGCTGCTGGTGCTGTGCACCGTGGTGCATTACTACACCACCGCGCACCTGACGCTGGTCACCGCGCTCAAGGCCATAGACGGCGAGTTCGAGGCCGTTGCGGCCTCGCTCAAGGTGGGCCAGCTGACCACCTTCTGGCGCGTCACGCTGCCGATCTGCCTGCCGGCGCTGCTGGACGTGGCGCGCTACTTCTTCATCAGCGCCATGACCACCATCTCGGCCGTGGTCTTCCTCTACGCGCCGCACACGCGCCTGGCCTCTATCGGCATCCTGAACCTCGACGAGGCCGGCGACAGCGCCGCCGCGGCCGCCATGGCGGTGCTGATTGCCGCCACCTGCGCGGCCGTCAACGGCTGGTTCTGGCTGCTCGGCCGCGGCCTGCGCCGGCGCAGCCAGGCCTGGCGCAACACCGCCACATGAACATGGGGTAACGCCGGTAGCGGGGCGGAAACAGCGGTGCTCGCTATCATGGCCGGCTTTGCTCAGCGCCTCCCATGTCCGGTCTCAATCTCGCCCAACTGCAGGCAGTGCACTACACCGACGGCCCCTGCCTGGTGCTGGCCGGTGCCGGCTCGGGCAAGACGCGCGTCATCACGCACAAGATCGCGCGGCTGATCGAGACGGGCCTGGCGCCGCGGCGCATCGCGGCGATTACCTTCACCAACAAGGCCGCGGCCGAGATGCGCGAGCGCGCCGCCGGGCTGATAGGCCGCCAGGCCAAGGAGGTGCTGGTGTGCACCTTCCACGCCCTGGGCGTGCGCATGGTGCGCGAGGACGGCCATGTGCTGGGGCTGAAACCCAGTTTCAGCATCCTGGATCAGGACGATGTCACCGGCATCTTGAAGGACTGCGCCGGCGGCACCACCGACCTGGCCACGGCGCGCCAATGGCAATGGGCCATCAGCGCCTGGAAGAACCAGGGCTGGGACGCGCGCAAGGCGCTGGCCATGGCCCAGGATGACCACGAGCGCAGCATCGCCCTGGTCATGCAGCGCTACGAGGAGCGACTCTCCGCCTACCAGAGCGTGGACTTCGACGACCTCATCGGCATGCCCATGCGCTTGCTCAAGGGCCACCCCGAGGTGCGCGAGAAATGGCAGCGCCTCTTGGGCCATGTGCTGGTCGATGAATACCAGGACACCAACGCCACGCAGTACGAGCTGCTGAAATTTTTGGTGGGCGAGCGCGCGCGCTTCACCGCCGTGGGCGATGACGACCAGAGCATCTACGGCTGGCGCGGCGCCACGCTGGACAACCTGAAAAAACTGCCGCAGGACTTTCCGCAGCTAAAAGTGATCAAGCTGGAGCAGAACTACCGGTCGACTTCCGCCATCCTGCGCGCGGCCAACAACGTCATCGGGCCGAATCCGAAGCTGTTCCCCAAGACCTTGTTTTCCGAACTGGGCGAGGGCGAGCCGGTGCGCGTGGTCGATTGCGACAACGAGGAGCACGAGGCCGAGCGCGCCGTGGCGCGCATTCAGTCGCTGCGCGCGGCGGCCAACCCGCCGCCGGCGTGGAAGAACTTCGCCGTGCTGTACCGCGCCAACCACCAGGCCAAGCCGTTCGAAAAAGCCTTGCGCAAGGCCAACATCCCCTACAAGGTCTCCGGCGGCACCTCGTTCTTCGACCGCGCCGAGATCCGCGACCTGTGCGCCTGGTTTCGCCTGTGGATCAACAACGACGACGACCCGGCCTTTCTGCGCGCCATCACCAGCCCGCGCCGGGGCGTGGGCCACACCACGCTGGGGGCGCTGGGCGAGTTCGCCACGCAGCACAAGCAAAGCATGTTCGGCGCGCTGTTCAACGCCATGCTGCCGGCCGTGGTGCCCAAACGTGGCCTGGAGGGGCTGATGGAGTTCGGCCGCCAGATCAACGAACTGGAGCACCGCGCGCGCCACACCCATGGGGCCGAAGATGCGCGCGCCTTCCTCACCGACTGGCTGAAGGACATTGGCTACGAACAGCATTTGTACGACGGCGAGGACAGCGAGAAGGTGGCAGCCGCGCGCTGGAGCAATGTGCTGGAGTTCTGCGACTGGATGGCCCAGCGCGCGGGCGGGCAGATCGACGACACCGCGGCCACCACCGTGACGCCGACGAAAAGCCTGCTGGAGGTGGCGCAGACCATCGCCCTGCTCTCGACGATTTCCGAGCGCGAACAGGAGCAGGACATGGTGGTGCTGTCCACCCTGCACGCCAGCAAGGGCCTGGAATGGCCGCATGTGATGCTGGTCGGCGTGACCGAGGGCATGCTGCCCTTCAAGCTCGACGACGACGACGGCCGCCAGCAAAAGCTGAGCGACGACATCGCCGCGCGCCTGCAGGAGGAGCGCCGCCTGATGTACGTGGGCATCACCCGCGCCCAGCGCAGCCTGGCCGTGAGCTGGACCAAGAAGCGCAAGAAGGGCCGCGAGATGGTGGCCTGCCAGCCCAGCCGCTTCATCGCCGAGATGAAGCTGGACGCCGCCACCACCCGCGAAGACCCGCGCGAGAAGCTGCGCCAGCTGCGCGCCGAATTCGCCGCCAAGGCCCAGGCCGCTCCCAACGCCAATCCCTGACAATCGATGCGCAAGAACATTATTTTGATAGCTGCCAGCGCTTGCCTGATAAGCGCTTGCGCCCAAAATCCATCAAATACCGCACGCCCCGCCTGCCCCACGGCGGCGCAGATGGAGCAACCCGAGCTGATTGGCCGCTGGCAGGCCGACATGCCCGGCGTAGCTGGCCCCATCGTGCTGGAGCTGGCGCCCCACCCCGAATGGGACGGCACCGTGAAGGGCCACATCCTGCGCCCGGGCAGCAGCGCCATCGTGGTGGGCGACGTACACGAGGGCCAGCTGACCATGGAGGAGTCGCGCGACGGCAAGAGCGTCAGCGGCAACTGGACTGGCGCGGTGGTCGAGGGCAGCTGCGCGCGCGAGATCCGCGGCGAATGGACGGACGAGGCCGACCAACCCTTTGCCTTCACGCTGCGCAAGCTGCCATGAGGCGCACCGCCACCGCCGCACTGCTGCTGGGCGCCGCCCTGCCCTTGGCGGCCCAGGCGCAGGGCGCGCCGGTGGCCCAGGCCGATGCCGGCTGGCGCGCATGCGTCGCCATGGCCGACGGCCTGGCACGCCTGGCCTGCTTTGACCAGTGGGCCGGCGACCAGGCGCCGGTGGCACCGGCCAGCGCGCCGACCGCACGCCATGAGGCCGCGCCTACGGCGGCGCCCGTGGCCGCCCTCAAGCCCCCGGCCGCACCGGACGAAGCCCCCGGCAGCGGCTGCCGCGGCACCGACTACAGCACGCTGTCGCGCTTTTGGGAGCTGGAGGCCGGCACCGACTGCGGCGCGCTGCGATTTCGCGGCTACCGGCCCATGAGCGTGTCCCTGGTGGACGCCAGCAGCGTGAACCGCCAGCCCACGTCGGCCAGCCCCGATCGCAACGCCGGCGCGCCCGTGGACTACCGCAAGACCGAGATGCGGCTGCAGCTGTCGGTGCGCACCAAGCTGGCCCAGGGGCTGCTGACGCACGACGAGCCGGTGCTGCGCGACTCGCTGTGGTTCGGCTACACGCAGCAGTCGTACTGGCAGCTGTTTTCGCCCGGCATCTCGCGCCCGTTTCGCAACACCGACCACGAGCCCGAGTTCATCTACGTCTACCCCACCGACGCGCGCCTGCCCTTCGGCTGGCGCTGGCGCTACAGCGGCATCGGCCTGGTACACCAGTCCAACGGCCAGAGCCTGCCGCTGTCGCGCAGCTGGAACCGCGTCTACCTGATGACCGGCATGGAGCTGGCCGACCGCTGGCGCATCACCGCCCGCGTCTGGAAGCGCATACCCGAGAGCGCCGCCAACGACGACAACCCCGGCATCAGCAACTACATTGGCCGCGCCGAGCTGGCCCTGGGCTGGAACGCCGACAAGGACAACACCCTGCTGCTGACCACGCGCCACTCCTTCGGCTCCACGGCACGCGGCTCGGCGCGGCTGGAATGGCTGTACAGCCTGGGCACCAGCTGGGTCGGCCAAAGCACCAACCTGCGCCTGCACACGCAGCTGTTTTCCGGCTACGGCGACAGCCTGATCGACTACAACCGCAGGCGCACGGTATTCAGCGTGGGGGTGAGCCTGGTGGATTTTTGAGCGCTCTACCCAGGTCACATCCGGTTACCGCTCCGGCTTGAAGCGGCCCCGGGCCGGGAACACAATCGCCCAGGGCCTTACGTACTATCGCCCAGCGGGCGGGCAAGACCCGACCTATCGACACGCGTACCGGACCCGCCGATAAGGCGCCCGTTTCGCGCGGTTTTCGTCCCTTTGCCCACGGGCCGGCGCCGCAACAATGCCGCTTCGCAAGGAGGAGACCATGGATCTGCAGTACGAGCTCAAGGCCGGCAACTACTACCTGTACGACATGCACGAGGCGCCCAGCAGCGTCACGGGCGAGCGCCGCTGCAAGCTCACGACCGACAGCGTGGCCATCGCCTTCGACCAGCACACCGGCCAGGTACACCAGCACGGCAGCCCGGCGCGCATTCAGTCCTGGGCCCTGCACCAGCGCCGGCGCCTGCGCGCGGCCGGCGCGCTGGATCAGGCCAACGACATCGTCGTCGTCTCCGGCCCGCTGCCGGTGGACGAGCTGAACAAATGCCTGTGGATCAGCGGCTACTGCCGGCGCATGTTCACGCGCCTGGCCAGCCTGCCGCACGGCAAGCTGCAGCGCGCGGCAAAGCAGTGGAAAAAGGCGGCTTAAGCCCTTTTACAGATTGCGCTTAAAGCTATATATTGAATAGCAAAACGGGCCGCCATGGCCCGTTTTTCATGGCTGCGCGCCCGGCTCTTCGTCGTCCTCGGCGTCATCCGGCAGCTCCTGCGGCTCGGCATGCTTGACCACGGTGACCGGCACCGGGCTGATGTGCACCAGGCTTTGCGACACCGAGCCCAGCCAGGCCCCGCGCAGCCCGCCCAGGCCGCGCGCGCCTATGAAGAGCAGGTCGCAGCCGCAACGCTCGACCATGTCCACCAGCGTGGCGGCCACGGCGCCCAGGCCGATCTCGGTCTCATACGGCACACCAGCCGCATCCACTAGGGCCACGGCCGAGGCCAGCAGATCCTGCGCCGCCTCGACGCTGGCCGCGGCCACCATGTCGGCGCCGCGCGTGGCCAGCTCCATCAGCGTGGCTTCCTCCTGCACATGCCCCAGCACCAGCGTGGCTTGCAGGCCGCCGCGGCGCACCAGGGCGATGCCATGGCGCACGGCGTCCAGCGCCAGATCGGATCCATCAACGGCAATCATGATTCGGTACATGCGTCCTCCTTGTGCTGTGACTGTCAGTGTAGGTCAGCATGGTCTGGGAAAATGCCGCCCATGCTGCAATTTGACCTGCTGAAAACCGACCCCTCCAGCCACGCACGGCGCGGCACGCTCACGCTGAACCACGGCGTGGTGCAGACCCCCATCTTCATGCCGGTGGGCACCTACGGCACCGTCAAGGGTGTGATGCCGCGCAGCCTGCATGAGATGGGCGCGCAAATCATCCTGGGCAACACCTTTCACCTGTGGATGCGCCCGGGGCTGGACATCGTCAAGAGCTTTGGCGGCCTGCATGGCTTCGAGCGGTGGGACAAGCCCATACTCACCGACTCGGGGGGCTTCCAGGTCTGGAGCCTGGGAGCCATGCGCAAGATCACCGAGCAGGGCGTGACCTTTGCGTCACCGGTGAACGGCGACAAGCTGTTCATGTCGCCCGAGGTCAGCATGCAGATCCAGACCATCCTGAACTCGGACATCGTGATGCAGCTCGACGAGTGCACGCCGTATGAGACGAATGGCCACAAGACCACCGAAGCCGAGGCGCGCCAGAGCATGGAGATGAGCCGGCGCTGGGCGCTGCGTTCCAAGGCCGAGTTCGAGCGCCTGGAAAACCCGAACGCGCTGTTCGGCATCGTGCAGGGCGGCATGTTCGAGCACCTGCGCCAGGAGTCGCTGGACGCCCTGGTGGAGATGGACTTTCCCGGCTATGCCATCGGCGGCGTCTCGGTGGGCGAGCCCAAGGACGAGATGCTGGCCATCATGGCCCACACGCCGCATCGCCTGCCCACACACAAGCCGCGCTACCTGATGGGCGTGGGCACGCCCGAGGACCTGGTGGAGGGCGTGGCCTGCGGCGTGGACATGTTCGACTGCGTCATGCCCACGCGCAATGCCCGCAACGGCACCCTCTTCACGCGCCATGGCGACCTGAAGATTCGCAACGCGCGCCACAAGAGCGACCACCAGCCACTCGACCCCAGTTGCACCTGCCACGCCTGCGCCGGCAGCGAGGGCGTGGCCTGGCAGGACGGCGGGCGCGGGGGCTTCTCGCGCGCCTACCTGCACCACCTGGATCGCTGCGGCGAGATGCTGGGCCCCATGCTGACCACCATCCACAACCTGCACTACTACCTGAATCTGATGCAGGAGATACGCGACGCGCTGGACGCCGGGCGCTTTGCCGAGTTCCGCGCGCGCTTCAAGGCCGACCGGGCGCGCGGCGTGTAGCCGTGCGCCCGCCAGGTTAACCATGGTTTGCACTTTCTGACGCCTGTGCAGCCACCGCCGCGCAACACTGCCCGGGCCCTATCCGCCTGAACCCGCAATGTCCACGACGCCATTCGCCGACCAAGACGCTGCCCCCCTGTGGCGGCAGCGGCTGCTGTTGGCGGCAAGCTTGTTCTGCGCCTGCCTGGTGGGCATTGCCAGCCGCCCCGCCGGCTATTCGGCGGCCATCTGGCCGACCAACGCCCTGCTGCTGGGGCTGCTGTTGCGCAACCCCGCATGGGCGCGCAGCCCGGCCACATGGCTGTACGCGCTGGCGGCTTACCTGGCCGCCGACCTGGTCACCAACTCCCACTGGCTGACCACCTTGGGCATGAATGCCTCCAACATCGTCGGCGTGTTCGCGGGCTGGTACTACCTCAGGCGCCAGGGGCCGGCCATATTGGGCTTCACGCGCCAACGCGCGGTGCTGTTCGTGCTCGCGGGCTGCGGCGTGGCGGCCATGGGCAGCGCCCTGCCCGGCGCCTTCGTCATGCAGTGGGCGTTCGCCGCCCAGCCATGGTCGGCCTGGGTCATGTGGCTGTCGTCAGAGCTGTATGACATGGTGCTGTTCCTGCCCCTGGTGCTTGCCGCGCCCAGGGGCTGGATATGGCAATGGAACATGGCCGAGCTGCTGCGCCCGCTGCGCCATGCCTCCTTCACGCCGCTGCTGGCGCTGCTGGCATCCGAAGTCCTGGCCTACGTCATCGACGGCCCCGGCATGCTGGGCATCTCGGTGCCCGCCATGGTGTGGTGTGCCATGGCCTACGGCGTGTTTCCGATCACCATCCTGAACCTGCTGATGTGCAGCTGGAAAACCGCCGTGGTGGCCATGGGGGGCATCAGCTTCATACCGGATCAACTGTCGGTCGTGACCTCGTTTCGCCTGGGCATCGCCCTGCTGTCGCTGGCACCGCTGGCCGTGGCCGTGGCGCACCAGCTGCGCTCCGAGGCGCTGGCCAGGCTGGAACAGGCCGTGAACCACGACGACCTGACCGGCGCGCTGTCGCGGCGCACGCTGATCGAGCGCGGCCAGCGCCTGGTGCAGCGCCTGCATCTGCAGGGCGCGCCCGTGGCCGTGCTGCTGATGGATCTGGATCACTTCAAGAACATCAACGACAGCCACGGCCACGCGCAGGGTGACGCCGTGCTGCGCGAGTTTGCCGCCCTGGTGCAGCGCAGCCTGCGCCCGCAGGATCTGTTCGGCCGCATCGGCGGCGAGGAATTCGCCCTGATCCTGCCGGGCACGGCGGCCAGCCACGCCTGGCTGATTGGCGAGCGCCTGCGCACCCAGCTGCGCGACTACCCGTTTGCCCTGCCGCACGGCGGCACGCTGCAGGTCACGCTCAGCGTCGGCCTGCACGCCACCCAGCCACCCGGCCCGCAGGACGGCCTGGAGCGCCTGCTGGCCTGCGCCGACGCCGCACTTTACGAGGCCAAGGCGCACGGGCGCGACCAGGTGCGCGGCGGCTTGCCGGATCAGGGCTGAGCCAGAACGGCGAGAGGCAATCGCCCATCGTCATTGCAAATACCCGCCATGGCGCCTATTGCACTGCGATTTGCGCTTGGATGAGCGGCGTTTTGGCGCACCCCTCGGGCACGGGCGAATTGCTTTCAGCCCCTGAACGGTCGGCAGTTCTTGTCATTGCTTTTTCAACATCGTGATGCATAAAACTCAAGGATGTTTGAGCGCAACATCATCACCAGCCTGCGCGACGACCTGGCCAACTACCCCGCCGTTGCCCTGCTGGGCCCGCGCCAGGCGGGCAAAACCACGGTAGCGCTGGAACTCGCCCGGCAGTCGGACAGCGTCTACCTGGATCTGGAGTCGGAGCTCGATCGCGCCAAGCTCACGTCCCCCGAGCTGTACCTGGCCGAACGCCTGGATCGGCTGGTCATCCTGGACGAAGTGCATCGCGTGCCTGGCCTGTTCCCGGTGCTGCGCGGGCTGATAGACCGGGCGCGGCGCGACGGGCGCCGCAGCGGCCTGTACCTGCTGCTGGGTTCCGCCTCGCTCGACCTGCTGCAGCAGGCGGGCGAAAGCCTGGCCGGGCGCATTGCCTACCGTGAATTGACGCCCTTCAATACCCAGGAATTGCCCGCCAGCGACTACACCCGCCTGTGGCTGCGCGGCGGCTTCCCAGAAAGCTACCTCGCCCGCAACGCCGCCATCAGCTTGCGCTGGCGGCAGGACTTCATTCGCACCTACGTCGAACGCGACATCCCGCTGTGTGGCACGCGCGTGGGCTGCGAGGCCATGCGCCGCCTGTGGAGCATGCTGGCCCATCAGCAGGGCGCCTTGGTCAACGCCTCGGTACTGGCGCGCAGCCTGGGCCTGGACACCCGCACCGTCAACCGTTACCTCGACCTGCTGGTCGAGATGTTTCTGGTGCGGCGCCTGCAACCCTGGCACGCCAAGCTGGGCAAGCGCCTGACCAAATCGCCCAAGCTCTACGTGCGCGACAGCGGCCTGCTGCATGCGCTGCTCGGCCTGCCAGACGCAGAGGCACTGCTGGGCCACCCCACCGTGGGCGCCAGTTGGCAGGGCTTTGTACTGGAAAACCTCATCACCGCCGCCGGAGCCAACGCCAACGCCCACTTCTACCGCACCAGCGCCGGCGCCGCGAAAGCCCGCGACCAGCTGCGCGTCGAGAACGACCGCATCGTCGCCCGCCTGTACGGCATCAGCGACGCCGCGTTCGCCCACCTGCTGCGCGGCTTCAAGGGCCTGGCCACCAAGCGCCCCGAATACCTGGCGCTGCTGCGGTAATACTCCATTTTTTATAGCTGTTTGCGCTTTATATTTAAGCGTTACAGCCATTTTTTACCTGTATAGCGACATATCCCAGACTCCTTCCCCCTCTGGGGGAAGGTTGGGATGGGGGCCGGGAGCGCGGCACCTTGCCGGCATCAGGGCGCAAGCGTCGCGTGCCCCCACCCCTGCCCTCCCCCAGAGTGGGAGGGAGTGCAGGCCGCAGTCTGCGGCATATGCCCAATCAGGTTTTTTTGCCATTGCCAACCCACCAGGGCGACGCGGTGCTACCCGGCCTCTGGGGCTCCATCCCCGCCCGCACCGCGCCCCGCCGCCTGGCCGCAGGCCTGGCAGAACCGGGCAAATGCGCTCTTGCGCGCCGTGCAGTGACCGCAGTGGTCGAACAGGCCCATGCCGCAATGCGGGCAGAAGTCGGTCTTGCCGTCCTTCAAATCCACCGGGCGCTCGCAGCCGGGGCAGACGTTCTTGGCCAGGCGCGCCAGGGCGACGTCGTAGCCCAGCCCCTGGCGCCGCTGCCGGTCGGGCATGGCCTCGGCGCGCTTTTGCCGCTCCAGGTAGCGGTTCAAGGCAACGATGGCGTAGCGCCCCACCAGCGCCGTGAGCGCTATGCCGACGATGTAGCGCACATAGCCGCCGTAGCTGGGCAGGTAGGGCACCAGCTCGACGAAAAAGGCGAACAGCGCAAAGAAGATGAAGCCCCAGACGAAGGGCCACCAGGTGCCCTGGCGCTTCTTGGCGAAAAGCCAGCCGGCCACGGCCAGCAACGGCAGCGTGAGCGCCAGGCGGTACAGGAACACGCGCAGCTCCACCCGGCGCTGCTCGGCGTGCAGCCTCTCGCGTGCGCCCTGCTCCAGCTCGCCCAGGCGCTGTCGTGCCGCCTGGGCGCCCTGGCGCGCGTCTAGCAGCGCCTGATCCTGCGCCTGCACGGCCTGCTGGGCTTTCAGCTCGGCGGCCTTGAGCCCATCCAGCGCCCGGGTGCGGGCGATGACCTCGGGGTCTTGCTCGGTGCGCTGCGTGGCGCTGCGCGTGGCCAACCAGTTGGCAAAAGTCTCGCGCTCGGCCAGGGTGGTGCTGCGCGCCCTGGCGTGCTGCAGGCGCGCCTGCTCCAGCGCGTTCTGGGCCTCCTGCTCGGCCTGCTGCGCTTGCTGGATCTGGCCACGCAGCTCCCTGGCCGCGCCGCTGTCCAGAAAATCATCCAGCTGCAAGGGCCGCTCCACCTTGGGCAGGTCGCCCACGATGGTGCCGCCCAGGCCGATCAGAAAGCCGGCAAACACCAGCGCCACCAGCCACAGGCCACGGCGAAACCATTTTTCCGACAGTCGCAATGCCTTGCCCATACCAACCTCCTGTATATTTACTATCTATTTAATAGCTATCTGCGTATATCACAAGCCGCAAATAGCCGTTCTCATTCGAAACTTGTGGCCACAGGTTGCAAGCCCTGCAGGCAACAGCAGAATGCCCGCATGAGCACCACCGCCCCGACCACCGTACCCTGGGAGCGCATCGTGGCCGACGTGGCCGATGCGCTGATCTTCATCGACCGCGCGGGCGTGATCCGCGCCTGGAACGCCGGCGCCGCGGCCTTGTTCGGCTTTAGCGCCGCCCAGGCCCTGGGCCAGAGCGTGGATCTGATCATTCCACCGCACCTGCGCGAAGCGCATTGGCGCGGCTTTGAGCGCGCCATGCAGCGCGGCGCCTGCAGCCGCCCGGGCGAGGTGCGCACCACGCGCGGCGTGCACCAGGACGGGCGCAAGCTGTACGTGGACATGAGCTTCTCGGTGGTCAAGGACGCGGCCGGCCAGGTGCTGGGCTCGGCCGCCATGGCGCGCGACGCCACGGCGCGCTACCTGGCCGAGCAGGCCCGGCGCGCTGCCGAGGGCTGAGGCGGCCACCGCGCTCACAGTGCAACCCTCTGCGGCGCAGCCGCCAGTTGTGCGCGCTGCAGCCAGTCCAGGGCTGAATCCACGCTCACGGTGGCGATGCGGTCGGCAAAGCGCTGGCGCGGCGGATGGTCGTCAAAGGCCACGTTGGCCGCCGTCAGGCGCGCACCCAGGCGCGTGAGCGGCCCCAGGCGCAGCACGGTGGGCTCATAGCCGTGCAGGCGCAGCCAGGCCTGGGCCTGTTCGCGCGTGCGCACGGCGGCGGGTTCCATGGCCAGCGCCAGGGTTTCCAGCGCCCATTGGTTGGACTGCTGGTAGCGCTGGCCCCAGGCGTAGCTGACCATGCTGTAGGGCGCATGCTGCAGGCGCGTGCTGCCGGCCCTGTCCTGCAGCACGGCCAGCAGGCGCTGCTGCACCTCGGGCGTGGGCACGGCCCACACGGCCTCGTAGCGCCACGGGTAGTCCAGAAAGAAGTCGCCCAGGCCCTGGCGGTACAGGTAGCCGCTGGCCGTGCCACAGTGGTTGAGCTTGTGCGCCACGCGCCAGGGGCCTTCGGCTGTCCTGTAGGCCCAGCCCATGTGCGAATAGGCCAGGCCGTAGGCGCTCAAATCCTGCCCGGCGCGCGCCAGCAGCACCACGCGCGCGCCGCTGGCGTCCAGCGCCTGGGCCGCAGCGGCGGCCAGCCGCATGCCGCTCTCTATCGTTTGCGCGGTGGGCGGGCGTTGCTCGCAACTGCGCCCTGCATGGGCGGCCAGGGTGGTCGCCAGCGCGGCGGCCCAGATCAGGTGTCGGCCCATCATGGTCACAGCCTTTCGTTGTAGAGCAGGGCGCGGCCCAGGGCGTTGGGCACGAAGGCCAGCACCTCGCCCGCCACCGACAGGATCACTCCGGTGCCTATGACGCTGCAGCCGACCACCGTGCCCACGCCATGGGCGGCGGCCAAGGCGGCGCGGCCGGACAGCTCCACGCTCACGCGCGCCCCGTCCGAGGCGCGCTCCAGCAGGTACACCGTGCCCGTGGCCGATACCTGCACGGCCTGCACCGTGAGCAGCGCGCCGCCCACCGACAGGGCCGCCGGCAGCACCGCCAGCGCGCCGGCCGCACTGGACACGGCGCCCGACGCCACCACCACCGAGGCCAAAGGCAGCAGCGACAGCGCGGCCGATGCCTCGCTCTGGGCGGCGGCGGGTTGCGGCGCAGCGCCGAACATGGCCAGCGCCAGCAGCGCCGGGGCCAGGGTTTTGTGCATGAGGACTCGCATGTGCATCTCCCTCACTGCCCGGCGGCTTCGCGGCGGCCCTGCAGGCGGGCGTCCTGCAGGTCGGCCTCGTGTCGGTCGCGCAGCATCTTGGCCAAGGTGAAGGCACAGGTGATCAGGTACAGCCAGCTCACGCCCAGGAAGGCCTTGTAGGTGGCGTTGATCTGCATGCCCCACAGGCCCCAGCCCGTCAGGCCCATGGCCACGGCAAAGCCGCCCCAGACCACCAGGCGCCACAGCGGCGTATCGGCCGCCGCGCCGCCCGCCTGCTGGTTGTCACGCACGAACTTGGCCAGCACGAAGGCGGCCGACAGGCAGAACACGTAGCCCATGAACATGAAGGCCAGCTCCAGCCGCGCGCCCGGCAGCCAGGCCAGGCCGGTGGCGCACAGAAACACGGCGATGGCGAACGAGGCCCAGACCTGGAACTGCCAGGCGCGGCTGTCGCGCTGGATCACGGAAGAAGAGACTGGCATGGTGCTTGCGGCCCGAGGGCGTTGGTGGAACATGGGCCGCATCTTGCTGCGGCCCGCACCAGAAGTCTCTTAATTTGCGCCAAGTAGTCCATGAATACACATGGAGTACCTGAATTCGATACTTCTACCCTTGTGCCAGCAGGCCGGCGACGCACTCGCGCAGCGGCTCGGGGCGCAGCTCGGCCGCGGCCACGGGCGCGCCCACGTTCAGGCCCACGCGGCTGAACACGCCCCGGCGGAACGGCCGCACCATGGCGCCGCCCTGCTCGATGCGGCTGAAGTACGAGCCCCACAGATTGGTCAGCGCCATGGGCACCACGGGCGCGTCCACGCCGTCGGCACGGGCACGCTCGACGATCTTCATGATGCCGCCCTTGAAGGGCTGCAGCTGCCCGTCCTTGGTGATGCCGCCCTCGGGGAAGATGGCCAGTAGGTCGCCTTCGCGCAGCACTTGGGCGGCGCGCTCGAAGGCGGCCTCGTAGGTGGCGGGGTCGTCCTTGTGCGGCGCCACGGGTATCGCCTTGGCCAGGCGGAACAATCTGCCCAGCACCGGCACGCGAAAGATGCGGTGATCCATCAGGAAGTAGATGGGCCGCGGGCTGGCCGCCATCAGCAGCACGGCATCGACGAAGCTCACATGGTTGCAGGCCAGGATGGCCGCGCCCTGGGTGGGGATGTTCTTGTCGCCGCGCACCTTGAAACGGTACACGCAGCGCGACAGCACCCAGGCCACGAAGCGCAGCAGGTATTCGGGCACCAGCAAAAAGATATAGGCCGCCACCACGGCGTTGGCGATGCCCGTGAACAGGAAGATCTGCGGCACCGTGAAGCCCGCCGACAGCAGCAGCCCGGCCAGCACCGCGCTGGCGATCATGAACAGCGCGTTCAAGATGTTGTTGGCGGCAATGATGCGCGCGCGGTGCGTGCTCTGGCTGCGCATCTGTATCAGCGCATACATGGGCACGCTGTACAGGCCGGCGCACAGGCTCAGCAAAAACAGATCCAGCATCACGCGCCAGTAGGCATGGTTGGAGAGAAACTGCGCGAGGTTGATTGCCGTGACCGGCGGCAGGTGGTAGGTGGACAGGAAGATCTCTATGGCGCAGGCGCTCATGCCTATGGCGCCCAGCGGCACCAGGCCGATCTCGATATGGCGCCGGCTCAAGACCTCGCACAGCAGCGCGCCCGTGCCAATGCCCACCGAGAACACCACCAGCAGTGCCGACGCCACCTGCTCGTCGCCGTGCAGCACGTCCTTGGCGAAGCTGGGGAACTGGCTCAAAAACACGGCGCCAAAGAACCACATCCACGAAATGCCCAGCAGCGAGCGGAAGACGACGATGTTCTCGTGCGCCAGCTTGAGGTTGCGCCAGGTCTCGCTCACCGGGTTCCAGTTCACCACCAGGCCCGGGTCGGTGGCCGGCGCCTTGGGGATGAACTGCGCCACCAGCCGCCCGGCCAGCGCCAGCCCCAGGCAGGCCAGGGCCACGGCGCTATGGCCTATGCCGGGCATGGCCACCAGCAGGCCACCCGCCACGTTGCCCAGCAAGATGGCGACGAAGGTGCCCATCTCCACCATGCCGTTGCCGCCGGTGAGCTCGCGCTCGTTCAGGACCTGCGGCAGCAGGGCGAACTTGACCGGCCCGAACAGCGTGGAATGCAGGCCCATGAAGAACACGCAGGCCAGCAGCAGCACCGCGTTGCCGGCCATGAAGCCCGCGCCCGCCAGCAGCATGATGGCGATCTCCAGGTTCTTCACGAAGCGGATGATGCGTGTCTTCTCGATCTTGTCGGTGATCTGCCCGGCCGTGGCCGAGAACAGCAGGAACGGCAGGATGAACAGCGCGCCGATCACCAGCCCCGCCATGCTCGGCTGCAGCCAGGACACGCCGAGCTGGTAGGTGACCATCACCGTGAAGGCAAACTTGAACAGGTTGTCGTTGGCCGCGCCGGCAAACTGCGTCCAGAAAAACGGGGCGAAACGGCGCTGGCCGAGCAGCGCAAACTGGTTGGGGTGGGGTTCGCTCATGGGTCGGGTGCTGATGTACAAGTGCCGCGCATTGTGCGCAAAAAGCCGTGTATCGGCGGCGACTTGTGGGCCTTTGTGGCTTGAATCACACTCGCGGTACCGTCAAACGATACCTTGATGCCATGAGCACCACTGCCGACCTGATCCAGGCCCTGAAAAAGGAACTCAAGGCCGCGCACCTGACCTACGCCGACCTGGCGCAGTCCCTGGGAATGGCCGAGTCGAGCATCAAGCGCATGCTGGCCAGGGGCGACATGCCGCTGTCGCGCGTGGACGCCATCTGCCGTGCGCTGAAGATCGACTTTGCCGACCTGGCGCGGCGCGTGGCCGACGACCAGCCGCTGCTGGCCGAGCTGAGCGAGGAGCAGGAGCGCGCCGTGGTGGCCGACAAGAAGCTGCTGCTGATGGCCATCTGCGTGCTCAGCCAGTGGACGCTGGAGCAGGTCACCGGCGCCTACCGCCTCACCGTGGCCGAGGGCATACAGTACCTGGCGCGACTCGACCGCCTGGGCATCATCGAGCTGCGCCCCGGCAACCGCTACCGGCTAAAGCTGGCCAAGACCTTTCGCTGGCGCCCGCACGGCCCGGTGATGCACTACTTTCGCGAGCATGCGCTGCTGGACTATTTCAGCGGCGGCTTCGACGGCGCCGGCGAGGGCCTGTTGCTGGTGCATGGCTCCATCGCGCGCGGCCTGGCGCCGGCGCTGGTCGAGCGCCTGCAGCGCGTGGCGCAGGACTTTGCCCAACAGCACCTGGCCGACCAGCGCCTGCCCGAGGCCGAGCGCGAGGGCTACACCCTGCTGCTGGCCATGCGCAGTTGGGAATTCGCGGCGTTTGCCCAGATGCGCCGCGCGGCGTAGCGGCATGCGCCTGCCGCGCGCATATGCATATGGCGCCGGCGCATGTGAAAGTCCCCACAATGGCGGGGTTTGCGCCGCACGTACACCATGTGGCGCAACACCGCATTGACCCACCACAACGAAAGCCGCGCCATGCCCACTCTTTCACGCCTCGCCGCCATGGGCGCCGCCCTGCTGCTGACCGCTGCATCGGCCCTGGCCCAGACCACCGACTGGCCCAGGCAGCCCATCACGCTGATCATGGGCTTTCCGGCCGGCTCGGGCGTGGACGTGGTGGCGCGCGCGGTGCAGGAGCCGTTGAGCCAGAAGCTGGGCCAGCCCATCATCATCGACTACAAGTCCGGCGCGGCCGGCAACATCGCCAGTGAGTACGTGGCCCACGCCAAGCCCGATGGCTACACGCTGGCCTTTGGCACCGCCGCCACGCATGGCAGCAACGCGGCCTTGTACAAGAGCCTGCCGTTCGACGTGGAGGCCGACTTCGTGCCCGTGGGTCCGTTGATCGATGTCTCCAACGTGCTCACCATCAACCCCAACGTGATCGACGCCAGGAACCTCAAGGAATTCGTCGAGATCGTCAAGGCCAACCCGGGCAAGTACAACTACGCCAGCACCGGCAACGGCGCCGGCACGCACATGGCGTTTGCCGAGTTCAACGCCCGCCTGGGCCTGGACATGATCCATGTGCCCTACAAGGGCGGCCCCGAGGCCATCACCTCGGTGCTGCGCGGCGAAACCTGCTGCATCATGAACCAGGTGCAGACCGTGCTGCCCCACTTCAAAAGCGGCAAGTTGCGCCTGTTGGGCGTGACCACGGCCAGGCCGGTGGACGCGGTGAAGGAGGTGCCCACCATCGCCGCCAGCGGCCTACCCGGCACCCAGGGTTTCGACAGCTCGATCTGGTTCGGCATCTTCGCGCCAAAGGGCACGCCGGCGCCGGTGGTGGGCAGGCTCAGCAGCGCACTGCGCCAGGTGCTGGAGCAACCCGAGCTGCGCCAGCGTTTCGAGTCCCAGGGCAACACCGTGCGCATCGAAACGCCCGAGCAGTTCCGCCAGACTGTGCACAAGGATCGCGCGAAATGGGCACAGGTGGTCAAGGACGCCAAAATCAGCATCAACTGACACCCACAGCATCGCATTCCATGCCTGACACCCCTGCCCTGGGCGCGGCCGGACTGGCCGCCCTCGAAGAGCGCCTGGCGCACGACCTGCTGACGCTGAACTGGCGCGCCCGCCCCTGGCTGCCCGCACGCAGCCATGGCGGCCAGCCGGTGATCGACGTGCTCATCATCGGCGCCGGCCAGGCGGGCCTGGCGGCCAGCATGGCGCTGGCGCAGCAGGGCATAGCCGCCGTGCTGCTGGATCGCGCCCCCAGGGACTACGAGGGCCCCTGGGCCACGACGGCACGCATGGAGACCCTGCGCTCGCCCAAGGAGCTCACCGGGCCGGCGCTGGGCCTGCCCGCGCTGACCTTCCGCGCCTGGTTCGAGGCGCAATGGGGCCGCGCCGCCTGGGACACACTGGACAAGATCCCGCGCCTGCAGTGGATGGACTATTTGCGCTGGTACCGCCGCGTGACCCAGGCCGACGTGCGCAACGAACACCGGGTGACTGCCATACGCCCGCGCGCCGACGCGCTGGTGCAGGTAGACCTGCAAACGCCGGCGGGCAAGGCCACCTGGCTGGCGCGCCGCGTGGTACTGGCCACGGGCCGCGACGGCCTGGGCGGGGCGCAGATACCGGCCTTCATGCAGGGCTTGGATCGCGCCGCGCAGGGCGGCCTGTGGGCGCATTCCAGCGACATGCTGGACTACGCCGCGCTGGCGGCCAAGCGCGTGGGCGTGATAGGCGTGGGCTCGTCGGCCATGGACAGCGCGGGCACGGCCCTGGAGTGCGGCGCCGCCAGCGTGGACCTGATCGCGCGCCGCGCCGCCATGCCCACCATCAACAAATCCAAGGGCTCGGGCGTGCCTGGCCTGACCCAGGGCCACCACGACCTGCCCGACGCCTGGAAATGGCGCATACGCCGCTACATCAACGTGCAGCAGGTGCCGCCGCCGCATGGCAGCACGCTGCGCGTGTCGCGCCACGCCCATGCCTTCTTCCATTTCGGCTGCGCGGTGCAGGGCGTCACGCAGCGGGGCCGCGAGCTGCACGTGGCCACGGCGCGGGGCCGCTTCGTCTTCGACTTCCTGATCCTGGCCACGGGTTTTGCCATCGACTGGGCGCAAAAGCCCGAGTTCGCGCCCTTCGCCGCGCATGTGCGCAGCTGGGGCGAACGCTACCAGCCGCCAGCGGGCGAGGAAGATCAGGAACTGTTCGACTCGCCCGACCTGGGCCCGGTGTTCGAGCTGCGCGCCAAGACACCCGGCGCCTGCCCGGGGCTGGAGCGCATCCACTGCTTTTGCTACCCGGCGGCGCTGTCGCACGGCACGGTATCGGGCGACATCCCCGCCATCAGCGACGGCGCACGGCGCCTGGCCAGCGGTATCGCCGGCCTGCTGTATGCCGAGGACGTGGAGCAGCATTTCACCGCCCTGCAGGCCTATGCCGAACCGGAACTGCTGGGCGACGAATGGACGCCCGCCGATACCACCCAACGCGTACTGCGCGATCCACCCCTGCCATGACCGACACCGTCACCCTGCTCGCCCACCTTGAGGGGCAACCAAGCATCCAGGCCGCGCGCGAGCGGCGCGCCAAGGCTGTCAACGCCACCCAGGCCTGCGAAGACCTGTTGCTGGCACCCGATATGCCCTGTGGCCTGCCACCGGCCCTGCGCCTGGCCGTGGCGCGCGACGTGGCCGCCGCCAGCGGCGTGGCGACGCTGGCCGAGCACTACAGCGCCCAGTCGGGGCGCATTGGCGCACCCGCGCAGAATGCCCGTTGGCACGCGATCGCCCATTTCGCGCGGCTGCTGGCCACGCGGCCCGTGGCCGCCGACCGCGCCGCCCTGCTGGCCCTGCCCGCAGCGGGCCTGCCCACCGCGGATGTGGTGGTGCTGGCCCAGCTCGTAGGCTTCATCTCCTTCCAGGCGCGCCTGGTGGCGGGCGTGGCGGCGCTGGCGGCGCTGGGGCCTGCCGCGGACGCGGCTACCCCGGCTGCGACTGCCGCCGAGGCGCCCTTCGTGCATCCGGCGCACCTGCCCGCGCCCGGCGCGCCGCTGCGTCTGAATGGCTACACCAGCGAGACGCTGGACTGGAAGGCCTGGCTGCCCGTGGTGAACCCGGCCACGGCCACGGCCGAGCAGATCGCCGTGCTGGACGCCAGCCACCCCAAGGCACGCCAGTCCGACTTCTACCTGCTGCTGGCGCACCAGCCGCGCGTGCTGGCCGAGCGTTCCGAGGCCTTCAACGCCATCATGTACGCGCCGGGCGGCCTGCCGCGCCTTGAACGCGAGCTGGCGACCACCGTGGTCTCGCGCATCAACGGCTGCGTTTACTGCGCCTCGGTGCACGCCCAGCGCTTCGAGCAGCTGGCCAAACGCAACGACGTCATCGCCCAGATCTTCATCGATCCCGACCAAGCGGGCACCAATGCGCGTGAACGCGCCATCGTGCAGGCCAGCGCGGCGCTCACGCGCGCGCCCGGCGCCTTCGGGCCGCAGCAGCTGGCGCCGCTGCGCGCCGCGGGCATGGGCGACCTGGAGCTGCTGGATCTGGTGCATGCGGTGGCCCTGTTTGCCTGGGCCAACCGCCTTATGCTCAACCTGGGCGAAGCGGTGCATCCCTGACGCGCCTAGGAGGCTGTCGGACTTGGAGCGTCGAAAGCGAAAATCGGCCCCAGCGAGC
>JAFEES010000500.1 GCA_018240995.1 Pseudomonadota bacterium
CTGCCCTATGGCCAAAAGCGCGCCCTCGAGATTGCCACCACGCTGGGCATGGAGCCCGAGCTGATGCTGCTCGACGAGCCCACCCAGGGCATGGGCCACGAGGACGTGGACCGCGTCACGCAGCTCATCAAGAAAGTGTCGGCCGGCCGCACCATCCTGATGGTGGAGCACAACATGAAGGTCATCTCCACGATCGCCGACCGCATCACGGTGCTGCAGCGCGGCGCCGTGCTGGCCGAAGGCAATTACGAAGAAGTCTCGAACAACCCGCAAGTGATGGAAGCCTACATGGGCACGACCGACGGCGAACTGCAGGGGGCGCACTGACATGGCAGGCACTCCCGCTCTGGAAATCAAGGGCCTTGAGGCCTGGTACGGCGAATCGCATGTGCTGCATGGCGTGGACATGGTGGTGCAGCCCGGCGAGGTGGTCACGCTGCTGGGGCGCAACGGCGCCGGACGCACCTCCACGCTGCGCGCCATCATGGGCCTGACCGGTGCGCGCAAGGGCTCGATCAAGGTCTATGGCACCGAGACCATAGACATGGCCACGCACCGCATAGCGCACCTGGGCCTGGGCTATTGCCCGGAAGAGCGCGGCATCTTCTCCAGCCTGTCTTGTGAGGAGAACCTGCTGCTGCCGCCCGCGCTCAAGACCGGCCAGGCCGGCATGTCGGTCGATGAAATCTACGCCATGTTCCCCAACTTGGCCGAGCGCAAGAACAGCCAGGGCACGCGCCTGTCCGGCGGGGAGCAGCAGATGCTGGCCGTGGCCCGCATCCTGCGCACCGGCGCCAAGCTGCTGCTGCTCGACGAGATCTCCGAAGGCCTGGCTCCGGTCATCGTCCAGGCCCTGGCGCGCATGATCACCACGCTGCGCGCCAAGGGCTACACGGTGGTCATGGTGGAGCAGAACTTCCGCTTCGCCGCGCCGCTGGCCGACCGCTTCTACGTCATGGAGCATGGCCGCATCGTGGAGCGCTTCGAGGCCGCCGAGCTGCAGGCCAAGATGCCCGTGCTCAACCAGCTGCTGGGCGTTTGAAAGCCGGCCTGGCTGCGCAAGAATCGATTTCTGACCAACGAGAGAAGGAGAGATACATGAACCGCAAACTCAAGACCCTGGTCGCCGTCCTCGGTGCCGCCGGCATGGGCCTGGCAGCCAGCCAGGCGCAGGCACAGGACAAGGTGAAGATCGGCTTCATCACCGACATGTCCAGCCTGTACGCCGACGTGGAGGGCAAGAACGGCGCCCTGGCGATCCAGATGGCCATCGACGACTTTGGCGGCAAGGTGCTGGGCAAGCCCGTCGAGCTGCTCTCGGCCGACCACCAGAACAAGGCCGACATCGCCGCCAGCAAGGCGCGCGAGTGGAT
>JAFEES010000501.1 GCA_018240995.1 Pseudomonadota bacterium
CTGGGTGCCATGGTGCACGCGCTCGACGTGGGCGGCTCGGCCATGCCCGAGGCCAGTGGCTTCGAGGCTGTCCTGGCTGGCGCCCGCAAGCGTTGGCCGGATGACGACGCGCTGCTGGCCAACATCGGTGAGGTACTGGATTCGCTCCACGCCCATTTCTCCAGCCCGCGCAAGCCATAGCACTCAAATACTGCAGGTGCGAACATGAACGACCTCAACACTGCGGCGGCGCCCGAACCCAGCGCCGCAAGCGCCCCCGGCTACACGCTCTGGCAACTCGTGTGCTACATGCTGGCCCTGGGCACCTGGGGCTTTGGGGGCCCCGTGGCTTTGGCAGGCTACATGTACCGCGACTTGGTGGAAAAACGCCAGTGGATCACGGAGGCGGACTACAAGGAGGGTCTGGCTCTGGCACAACTGATGCCGGGGCCACTGGCTGCGCAGCTGGCGATGTACCTGGGCTTTGTCCACTACCGGTTCCTCGGCGCCACCCTGGTCGGTGTGGCGTTCGTGCTGCCGTCCTTCCTCATGGTGGTTGCGTTGGGAGCCGCTTACGCGGCCTTCGGCGGCATCGGGTGGATGCAGTCGGTGTTCTATGGCGTGGGTGCAACGGTGATCGGCATCATCGCCATCAGCGCCTACAAGCTGACCAGCAAGAGCATCGGCAAGGATCGACTGCTGTGGCCGATCTTTCTGGTCAGCGCGGCTGTCACCGTGGCAACCCAGTCCGAAGAGGTCTGGCTGTTCCTCGGCGCCGGTGTACTGGTGTGGCTCTGGCGCGCTCCTCCTGCCGGGCTCAAGCGCGGTGGGCGGCTCCACAGTGTGGCCGCCCCCATGGTAGGCCTGTTCGCTCTCAACACCATCGACTGGGTCAAGCTCAGCCAGATCGGCCTGTACTTCGCCTATGCGGGCAGCTTCGTCTTCGGCAGCGGCCTGGCGATCGTGCCCTTCCTCTATGGGGGTGTGGTCAAGGAATACGGCTGGCTGACCGATCGGCAGTTCGTGGACGCGGTGGCCGTGGCCATGATCACGCCGGGGCCTGTGGTGATCACCACGGGCTTCATCGGCTTTCTCGTGTCCGGCTTCTGGGGGGCGGTGGTGGCGGCGCTGGCCACTTTCGTGCCTTGCTACCTGTTCACGGTCATCCCGGCGCCTTACTTCAAGAAGTACGGCAAGCGCCCCGACGTCGTCGCCTTCGTGGACGGCGTGACGGCTGCGGCCATAGGATCGATTGCGGGCGCGGTGATTGTGATCGGGCAGCGTTCCATCACGGACTGGATCACGGCGGCGGTGGCCCTGGCGACTGCCGCCGTGCTGTGGCGCTTCAAGAAAATTCCCGAACCGGCCGTCGTGGCGGTGGCCGCGGTGAT
>JAFEES010000502.1 GCA_018240995.1 Pseudomonadota bacterium
ATCAGGCCGTAGTCGTAGTTCAGCTCTTCGCCGGCGGCAATGTTGCGCAGCGCGGTGATGAAGATGCGGCCATCGCGCTCGTCGGCAAAGCAGTTCGGGTTGCAGCTGTGGTTGATCCAGCGTGCGGAATTGCCGCCGACCTTGGCGTCGATGACGCGGTCTTCATCGACGTGGAAGTAAAAAGTGTGGTTTGGTTGTTTCGGATCGTGCGGGTGCCTGTCCTGGGCCTCCTGCCAGCTGATGACCTGGCCGGTGTATTCGATGATGACCTCGCCCTCGGCGATGTCCTGCAGCGCAAACACGCCCCGGCCATGCACGCCCGAGCGTCTGGTTTGTATGCGCCGCCCTGCGGCTGGCGTGGGTGCTGCGGTGGCTTTGCTGCGGGCCATGGAAAAACTCTGTTAACTTGAATGGGCACACATGCGTGCGCGTACGCGCATGCGAAGATCGATTGTAGGAGCGCCGCCAAGACGCGGCATGGCTGACATAGACCCAAAATGACCAAGACCCTGGTAATTGCAGAAAAGCCCTCGGTGGCGCAGGACATCGTGCGCGCCCTCACGCCCGTGGCGGGCAAGTTCGACAAGCACGAGGATCACTTCGAGAACGACCGCTACGTGGTCACCAGCGCCGTCGGCCACCTCGTGGAAATCCAGGCGCCCGATGAGTTCGACGTGAAGCGCGGCAAGTGGAGCTTTGCCCACCTGCCGGTGATCCCGCCGTACTTCGACCTGAAGCCCGTGGACAAGACCAAGAGTCGCCTGGCCGCCGTGGTCAGGCAGGCCAAGCGCAAGGACGTGACCGAACTGGTGAACGCCTGCGACGCGGGGCGCGAGGGCGAGCTGATCTTCCGCCTGATCGAACAGTACGCCGGTGGCGCCAAGGGCACGCTGGCAAAGCCCGTGCGCCGCCTGTGGTTGCAGAGCATGACGCCCCAGGCCATACGCGAGGGCTTCGACAACCTGCGCAGCGACGCGCAGATGCAGGGCCTGGCGCACGCCGCGCGCAGCCGCTCCGAGGCCGACTGGCTGGTCGGCATCAACGGCACGCGCGCCATGACGGCCTTCAATTCGCGCGACGGCGGCTTCTTTTTGACCACCGTGGGCCGGGTGCAGACGCCCACGCTGTCGCTGGTGGTGGAGCGCGAGGAAAAGATCCGCAAGTTCGTCAGCCGCGACTACTGGGAGATCCACGCCGGCTTTCACGCCGAGGCCGGCGAATACCTGGGCAAGTGGTTCGACCCGCAATGGAAGAAGAGCGACGACCCGGAAGGCCGCGCCGACCGCCTGTGGTCGCTGCGCGAGGCCGAACAAATAGCCCACGCCGTGCGCGGCAAGGCCGCCACCGTCACCGAGGAAAGCAAGCCCAC
>JAFEES010000503.1 GCA_018240995.1 Pseudomonadota bacterium
GACACCACGGTGCACTGGTTGCGGATGTCGCTGCTGGCTGCCAGCCCTTCGATGCGGCTCTTGATCAGTTCAGAAATTTCTGCGGGATTGAGTTGCATGACTCTTTCCTTCTTTCTTTAATAAGCTCAGACCTCACGCGCCCGGTCAGGCGATGAGGGCCGCTTTCATTTGTTCCAGACGTGCCTTGACGGAGGTGTCGAGCACCTCGTCGCCCACCACCACGCGCACGCCGCCGATGAGCGACTCGTCCGTCTGCACGGAGAGGTTGAGCTGGCGGCCAAAGCGCTTTTGCAGCGTGGCACCGAGCTCAGCCAGGGCGTTGGCATCGAGGGGGAAGGCGCTGTAGACCACGGCATCCGAGGAGCCGTTGCCCTGGTTGACCAGCGCGCGGAACTGCGCCGCGATCTCGGGCAGCGCCTGCACGCGACCGTTGTCGATCAGGGTGCGCAGGAAGTTGCGCGCCATGTCCGGCAGGGCCGAGCGGGCGACACCGGTGATGAGCCCGAACAGCTGCTCGGCGGACACCTTGGGGTTGTCCAGCAACTGGCGCAATTGAGGGTTGGCGGCAATCGCCGCCAGCTCGTCCACCCAGGCGCTGGCGCCGCCAAGCTCGACACCGGCTTTGCCGGTGCAGGCCTTGTACAGCGCCTCGGCGTAAGGGCGGGCAATGGTGGCGAGTTCGGCCATGTTGCTTCGTCCTTACAGCTCGGTCTTGAGGCGGTTCAGCAGATCGGCGTGGACACCGGCATTGACTTCCTTGCGGAGAATCTGCTCGGCACCCTTGACGGCCAGTGCGGCCACCTGCTCGCGCAGGGTCTCACGGGCGGCAATGGCCTGCTGCTCGGCCTCGGCACGGGCGGCGGCAACGATCTTGTTGCCTTCTTCCGTGGCGCGCGCCTTGGCCTCTTCGATGATGGCCTGGGCGCGGCGTTCGGCATCTGCCAGGCGCGTAGCGGTTTCGTTGCTGGCAGCGGCCAATTCCTGCTTCACGCGCTGGTCTGCAGCGGCGAGCTCGGTTCTGGCCTTGTCAGCCGCAGCGAGACCGTCAGCGATTTTCTGTGCTCGCTCATCCAGCGCCTTCGCAATCGGGGGCCACACGAAGGTCATCGTGAACCACACCAGGATTAGGAAAACAATGGCTTGAACGAACAGGGTCGCGTTGATACTCACGGCAACACCTTTCTATTCTGGGGCGTTAGCGCGGTTGCTTAGTGCAGAACGAAGGGGTTTGCAAAAGCGAACAGCAGGGCAATGGCCACGCCGATCAGGAAGGCCGCGTCGATCAGACCGGCCAAGATGAACATCTTGGTTTGCAGCTCGTTGATCAGCTCAGGCTGACGGGCCGACGATTCCAGGAACTTGCCGCCC